>JAHJDQ010000156.1 GCA_018812355.1 Nanobdellota archaeon
CGCCTAACACGCATTAATCGGTTCGCTCGTTGCACCTCGCTCTCCCATATTTTGCCCAGCTCTGTTTGCTTCGCTTCACGAGGGGCAAAACATCGCTTAATGCGTATGTTATATTCAATTTTTGGATTACTTAAAACGGAAAAGAGAGAGGGGCTTAGTCCTTCGGACATTTTGCCTTTTACTTCGTAAAAGAATTTATTAGAAGGGGCGTCAAGATAGTCTTTTTCTACGAAAAAGAGATTTATTTAAGATTTCTTTCTCTTTCAATCAGTCTTTCAGAAACTTCGTATAAAGATTCATTTTTCTTATGATCTTTAATAATTTGTTTTAATCTTCTTTCAATGATTTCTTTCAATTTCTCCATCACATAATTAAAATTTTTTCCTTGAACTTCACACATAGATAAAAAGACTCCACCAATATTTATTACATAGTCAGGTACATAGATTATTTTTTTCTTATTAAGTAACTTAACAGTTTCAATCCCCTTAGATAATGGATTATTAGCTGCTCCAATTATCATATCACATTTTAGCTTATTAATATTACTAGATGTCAAAATTCCTCCACAAGCATTAGGGGAAAAAATATCACATGAAACACTATAAATTTCTGATGGCTTAACAATCTTGATTTTAAATTTTTGTTTAATTATTTCTAACTTTTTTGCATCAGTATCAGAAACAACAAGTTCTGCTTTTTCCTTAATTAAATATTTAATCAAATTTTCTCCAACACTACCTGCTCCCTGTATTGCAATTTTCCTTCCTTTTAATGAATCAGAGCCATACTGGTTTTTACACATTATTTTCATAGCAACTAAAATACCATATGCAGTTGGTACTGCTGTATCTCCTAAACCAGACTCCAAACCATCAATAAAATCTGATTTTTCAGCCATATAATTAATATCTTTTAGATTAATGTTCATATCAGTTCCTGTCTGAAACATTCCATTAAAACTTTGGACAAACTCTCCATATCGCCTTAACATTGATGGATTCTTTTGAGTTTTAGGATTTCCAACTATAACACCTTTTCCTCCACTATATCCTCCATTATATTTCTTACCTATTATGATACACTTTTTTGTCATTACGTCAATTAATTTTGTTGCATCTTCAATACCTTCTTTCAAAGAACCATAATTCATCATACGGGTTCCACCATTGCCTTTATCAGCATACTCAGAATTCATCGCAAAAATAAATGTACACTTTGATTTTTTGTCATATCTAATATGAATCTCATTGCATTTATTTTTTTGCATATAATCTTCTATTTCCATTTGAAGTACCTAATCTTTTGTGCAGATCCTTACTGCTAAAGACTTTTGATATAAATCTTCTAAATTTTTTGAAAATTTTAATTCTTTACCATATTTTGGTTCTTTTATAGGAAGATGTTTTTGTGTTAAAAGAAATGGATTAATAGTAATTAATGTTCCACCCCTATTAATAACCATGCCTATTTTAAGCCTATCAATAATTCTTAAATTTTTAAGCTTATGATTTGTTTCGGAAACATGAATATCTTTTTCAGTATAATTACTTTGAACAATCTTTAATTCTGTATTAAGTTTATCCATAAATGGATAATATTGTTTTTGTTCTTTTTCAGAACAATGCCAAATTGTATCTGTACATTTTCCCATCTGTTCAAGACTTAAACCTATGCATGCGTTTTGTTCAAGTTTTTTAACGAAAAAATTCTTACAGGCTATCCTAACTCTATCTTCAACATGATGCATTCCTAAAAACGATGAAGCATCAACATATTCATTAATTACTTCTCCGCCTTCAAGTAATTTTTTCCAATGCTCTTTACAACAATGATACAACCCCTCAATTTTTTTGACATCTTGATTTCCATTATAATCTTGGAGTCCAGTTTTAATGTTAACATCACACACTCCACAATTATGTGAAAATCGTTCACTAGATAGATTTTCATCACTCAATCCTAAAAAGAATTTGCCTTGTGTGTTGTTTTTCATTTTAAGTTTTTTTGCTAAATTGATTATTACTTGTGCAATGCTCCAAAATTGGAGTGGCTCATAATCTCCCTTTTTCCAATGTTCTTCTATTGGTGTTTCATACGTAACGAAAACAGGCTCAAAGCAAATTCTTGCATATACTCCATATTTTTTGGCTTTGGAGAATACATGCATAACTGTATCAACAGAATCTCTAATTCCATCAGATTCAGAAAGAAGATGTGGTTTAATTAAAACATAACTTACAAAATCCACTCCTGCTTCTTTACACATCTTTAAACATTGGTCTAAATGCTCTTCAGGAACTGCTTTGTTTAGTAAAGTATTTCTGATATAATCATTTGAGGATTCATATCCTAATCCAAATTCAAAAATTTGATCATCC
>JAHJDQ010000157.1 GCA_018812355.1 Nanobdellota archaeon
ACGCCTTGTTTATTGACTTCTTTAATTAAATGAGCAATCTCTTCCTGAAGAATAAAATCTAAATCGGATGTGGGCTCGTCCAAGATTAAAAATTTAGGTTTATGAACCAAACTACAAGATAAATCTAAACGTTTTTGCATCCCACCAGAAAGTTCGTCTGCTAATTTATTACGATGGGGATAAAGATGGGTAAATTCTAGTAAATTTTTGGCATTAGCATAAACTGTTTCTTTTTTTAGATTATACATTCGACCAAAGTGCAAGAGATTTTCTTTGACAGTAAGTTTTGGATAAAAAGAGGTGTGTTGAGGATTAAAGCCGATGTAAGACTTAATTTTAGAGAGGTTTTTGGTTAAATTTTTTGGTTTATGGTCAACCTTAGACCAATAAAGTACTTCTCCGTCAGTTGGTGCGGTAAAGCCAGCAATTAAGTTCAGAAAAGTAGTTTTTCCACTACCTGATTGGCCGATTACACCAAAAATGTCTCCCTCTTCAATGGTTAAGTTAATATTATCCAGAATAGTGTTACCTTTAAACGATTTACTAACCTCTTTTAATTGGATGAATTCCACTAATGGTATGGATTAATTATATGTTTATAAATGTTTTTGTGGGTGATTTGTCATCAAGTGGTTGTGGGGAAATTAAATAAAGGGGAGTGATTCCTGTAAGAAAAAACCATAACAAGAATATTCTGGTGGTTTGATTTTTTTTTGGTGGTGTTAAAAATGGTTTTTAAAGTTGGATTTGATACGGAAAAATATGTTGAGGAACAAACAAAATATATCTTGGAGAGAGCAGCCAAGTTTGGTAATAAATTATATCTTGAGTTTGGCGGCAAGCTTATTCTTGATTATCATGCGGCGAGAGTGCTTCCTGGTTATGATCCTAATGCGAAAATAAGAATCTTACAAGCTCTAGGAGAAAATTTGGAGATTATAATTTGCGTTAGTGCTGAGGATTTACAGAAAGGCAGAATTGTTGGCAGTTTAGGAATTAATTATGGGGATTTTGCTTTAAAGATGATTGACGACTTACGAGGGTATGGGTTACATGTTTCGACAGTAGTGATAAATATGTTTTCAGGTGAAACGGCAGCGTTACAATTAAAAGATTTTCTTGTTGGTAAGGGAGTTAAAGTTTATACTACTGGAATGATTGCAGGATATCCGCTGAATATAGAAAAGATTGCTAGTGCTTCTGGTTATGGAGAGGAGCCTTTTATCGAAACAACCAAACCGATTGTGGTAGTTACTGCTTCTGGTCCAGGCTCAGGGAAGATGTCAACTTGTTTAAGAATGGTTTATCAAGACAAACAGAAGGGAATCGAGACTGGTTATGCCAAATTTGAAACTTTTCCAATTTGGAACTTACCTTTAGATCATCCCATCAATACAGCTTATGAAGCCGCAACAGCAGACATTAAAGATTTTAATTTAATTGATCCTCATCACTTGAAAGCTTATGAAAAAGTAGCCGTTAATTATAATCGGGATGTAGAGAATTTTGTGATTATTCAAAAAATGATTAAAGCGATTATTAGTAATGATAATTTCATGCTTAATTATCATTCTCCTACTGACATGGGGGTTAACATGGCTAAAGTAGGAATCATTGATGATGCTATTTGTCAAGAAGCTGCGAAGGAAGAAGTGATCAGAAGATATTTCCGTTATAGTTATGAATATATTCTCGGTTTGGAGAAAAAAGATACGGTTGAGGCAGCGGAGATGTTGTTGGAGAAGCTTGATTTAAAAGTTACTGATCGTTCTGTTGTTTTGCCGGCGCGTAAAGCAGCGGAAGAGGCTCAAGAGAATGGTAAGGGTCATAAAGAAGTTTATTGTGGAGCGGCGATTGAACTAGGTAGTGGAGAAATTATTACTGGAAAGAATAGTCCTTTACTGCATGCGGAATCTTCAGTAATCTTAAATTCGATTAAAGTTTTGGCAGGAATTCCCGATGCTATTTATTTGCTTTCGGAAGAGATTATCAAACAGATTAAAGATTTTAAATCTAACGCTTATGGAGAGAATACGGGTAGCTTAGATGTGGAAGAGACATTAATTGCTTTAGCGATAAGTGCAGCCACTAATCCTACTGCGAAATTAGCTTTGGACCACCTTTCTACGTTGAAGAATGTGGAGATGCACACCACACATGTTCTTAAGAAAGGCGATGAATCGCCGATTAGGAAGTTAGGGATTAATTTAACGACTGATGGTAAGATTAGTGGCAAGAAATTGTATTTGAGTTAGATTTTTTTTGTTTCATTCTTTTATTTTTGTTTAAATTGGTGTTAACAGACACTTCCAGCACAATCTTTATAAATTCTTTACAAAACTAGACAGAAATAATGAAAAATAAGCTGAAAAGCATTTATGAGCACAAATATAAAAAGTTATTAATTATTCCTTTCATTGTATTAA
>JAHJDQ010000158.1 GCA_018812355.1 Nanobdellota archaeon
ATGTCGCAGAAGAAGTAAATAGTCAAAATAAAATATTCAAGAGCACTACGCACGGCGCGATTATGAGCTCCTCTACGAGAATCTCATGCGCCTCAATTGGCGGTAGTGCTCTTGTAAATAAATGTAAAGAAAGAAAAATAAAAAATTAAGCAGCTTCTTTTTTAGTTTTATCTTTTTCAGCTGGCTTTTCCATAGATTTTACTTTTGGTAAAGGTAATGGACTAGGCAGGTCGACCTCTTCACTGATTTTAATCGCTTGGATATTACCTTTATGTAAAGCAGCGTTAATGATTTGTTCCATCACTTCTTGTGGAATCCTTTTATCTTTATCCCAACCTTCTTTAATTTCGTTAATCTTAGCTTCTTTTTCGACAAAAAGAACTTGTCCTTCAACTTCAATCTTCCCTAAATCAGGTTGATAATTACAGTTGAAAGCAAAATTGAATTTCAAACCTTTCTTACCATCAGCAGAAAAAGCCATATCTTCGACATTTTTAATAGCAACATTATTGTTAATGTTAATTTGGCCACCTTTTGCATTCAGATCTCTTTCTGCTAAAACTCGATGTAAATTTATTTTTACTATTGTCATCTTAAAAAAAACCTCCTATTTTTTTTGATATCCTCAAAAATCAGTCATGATTTTTGGGACACCAGAAACTTTGTTTCTTTGTGTCCCAGAAATTATTATTTTTAATTTCTGAGTATATTTAATCACCTTTTATGTTTTAGTAGTTAGTTTAAGATGGTTATATATAAAGTTTTTTGGTGTATAGTTCTTATATCAGTCGCAAAGTATCCTCATTAGCATTCGGGACTTTACTCTTTTCAGTCGCAAAGTATCCTCATTAGCATTCGGGACTTTACTCCTTTCGGTCGCAAAGTATATAAATAAACCGCGTTTTTAACTTAAAATCATGGCAAAACAAACAGTAGAATCGTTAATTGAAGCGGGTAAAGCGACTGCTGCTCCACCGTTAGGACCAGCTTTAGGACCGACTGGAGTTAACATCGGTCAGGTTGTTGCTGAAATTAATAAGAAAACTGCTGATTTGAAAGGAATGCAAGTTCCGGTCAAAGTTACTGTTGATACTGATACTAAAGAATTTACGATTGTGGTTGGAACTCCTCCCGCGGCTGCCTTAATCAAGAAAGAAGCAGGAATTGAAAAAGGTTCTGGTAATCCTTTAACTGATAAAGTAGCTGATTTGAAAATTCAGCAAATTATTAAAGTTGCTAAAATGAAAGAAGATGCTTTATTAGGTAAAAATCTTAAAGCTCAAGTGCGAGAAATTGTCGGAACATGCCAGTCAATGGGTATTTTGGTTGAAGGAATGGATGCTCAGGATGCTTTGAAAGCGATTGCTGAAGGTAAGTTTGATCAACAAATTTCTTCCGGAAGAACGGAATTAACTGAAGAAGAAAAGAAAGCACAGGAAGAAGAGAAGAAACGTTTACATGAAGAGATGGAAAAAAGAAGAGCTGAATTTGAAACTAAAGCGAAAAGTATTTTGGCAGCTACTAAAGATAATAAGAAAGCTCGGAAAGCGATGGTTGATGCGGGTATTCCACAACCAATTATTGATGAACTGGCTCCAGAAGAGAAGAAAGAAGCAGTAGCTGGAACAACAACACCTAAAGCAACAGCACCAGCGAAGAAAAAATAGAATTTAAAAAAATTATTTTTTACTCAAATCCTTTACTTTATTTAATTGTTTGATTAACAGAGAAATTATTACAATTCCTTCTATTAATAATATGAACATAATCACTCCTAAAGTGAGAATGATTTCTACCAAAGGAATATCAACACCAAAGACTAACATTTTATTTCACCTCTCTTTCTAGTTAAACTTTTTCTTCTTATAAATTTTTCTGTAAATTAGTTATCAGATTGATAGAGAACATTAGCAATCATAGCCATTAGTTTTATAATTGTCTAATAATGTTGTACTTTCTAGATTTCCTCGAGATCGAGTTGAATCTAAATTTTCTTTTAGATGGATATTGTCAAAATAATGGTCAATTACGGGGGAAGTAATATTGTAATTACTAGCTCGATGCTGCATATCTCCTGTTATTTCACGTGTTTCGAGTCCTGGTTCGTATGGTACGTTAGGTTGATACATTTTAGTGTGACGTTTAGTTATACTGTTACTATTAGAAGGCGTTTTTACTTAAATATCTTTGGGTAGAAAGTGGGACATAAAAGTCAGCTGTTAAGTCTGCTGGACATAAAAGTCAGATAATAAAAGATAGCGGAGGAAGGATTTGAACCTTCGATCTCTACCCAAGCAAAAATGCTTTCAGGGTGTCCGAAGTTAAAACAACATATGAGCCCTGCGGGTACTCCTAGCTTCCCTACTCCGCTATGATTAAGAACTTATAAATATCACCCTTTTATAAAAGATTTGTTTTTTCTAGACTTTTTTATTCTATTATTTTTCCATAATTGAATTTTCTTTCTATTCTTTGGTTGTCTTGTACCAATTAAATTAACCCATTTAGAAAACTGTTTATGTCCATTTAACTCGACTCGGTTGATGATATTATAACCTTTTTTGAGGCGTTTATCATTAAT
>JAHJDQ010000159.1 GCA_018812355.1 Nanobdellota archaeon
CCCTCATAATATAAAAATAATCAAGGAAAGAATCAAAATAGTTCAAACTTTATTAGATGAAATTCCAGCTAAACATTGTTTGATTACAGGATCATTCATTTACAAAGAAAAATATAGGGATATTGATATTTTTGTTATCACAAGATCGAAAAAAGAAAAAAAGGTTAGCCATAAGAAAGCTAAAGTAACAATTATCGACTTTAATGATTTATATTCTTTATTTTATCATTCAATATCAAAAAATTGTCTAGCAAAAAATATTTTACCAACAAAACCACTTAAAGTTACGATTTCAGATTATTGGCATGTTATAAATGAAGCAGTTCCTACACTATTAAATCAGAAAAACAAGTATCATAAAGATGTTCGTTTTCTTGTTCTTTATACTGAATATTTCAAAACTGGAGAAGTTTTGGATACTTTTCAATTAGATAAAAAAATCAGAGAATTTAAAGGTTATAAAGAGATCTTAAATTATGTTGAAGATAATGTTCCGAAAATAATGATCAAAAGGCAAAAAAAATCATACTTAAAGCGATTTTTCTATACTCAGGCAGGAGTCTATAAAGATGTCTTGCAGTATGATGCCCAAAGATTTTTATATAAAATAGTCCATGGTATTACACGAGGCTTATCCCATGGTTAATCCAGACAAATTCAAACAAAAAATTACTACAATCATTTCGCAAGATTATAAAGTTGAGTTTTTAGGTAAGAATTTTAATCAAATAGTGTATTCACTTTCTGAAACAAAGACAGAAAAGATTTATAGTTGGGTTAACGAAGTTTTTAAAGAAAAAATCAGGCCAATTGTTATAGCTTCAAAAAAACCGTACAAAGAATGGAGAGTAAGCGAACTTCTTACCTTCCGCTATCCTTTTAGCATTGGAAATACTGAATATAGAATTATGTTTGTTAAAGTTAAGAATTCTATTTATAACAAAGGACAGAAATTCTTGAGCAGAATTTCTGTTCCTTTGGAATATTCCAAAGGACTTTTACTCAAAAGCAAAAGTCCTTTGTTATACATTGAATTTCATCTTGGAGACCACAAATATTATCCACAATAATCATGAAAAGATTATTGGGATGCCAGAAATTTAGAGAAAATTTCTGTGCATGACAAAGTCCGCCAGGATTTATCTTTAGCATGATTTTTTTTAACGGCAACTACTTTTCTGGGCGCTAAAAAAGACATTGTATTAATTAGTTTTTTAAATCTCTTGTTATTTGATATTAAATTCTTGCCAGCAGGCGGTGGAATGATTAAGAAGGTTTAAATATTCTTTATTATTATCTTTTTTAATGTCAATTCTTACATCTGAGGAAGAGGAATCAATCCGTGCTTATGCTCATGATGCTTTAGATTGTGAAGTGAGGGAAGATACAGTTAATTTGATCAATGATTTGGAAAGGATTGCGGAGATTTTAAGTATAAACGGAAATCCAGAAGGGATAGTAAAAATGTGTAATCTTGCTGCAGAAGGTTACGTAGCAGGATTTGCTGAGGCTAGAGATCATTTACATTATATCTTTGTCCAACTTACTACTAATTCTTATAAAACTTAATTTACGCTAACTTTTTAAAGAACTTCTATTATTAAAGTAAAATTGCCCCAGTAGTATAATGGATACTATTAAAGCCATAAAGTATACAAGGTTGCGGTATCAAAAATGTTTCATTTTTGGAACATGACGATGTAATGACCCTGTGATCGGAGTTCAATCTGCAGTCACTGACGTTCGGCAATTTCCAATCGTCACTGCTTGGAAATCTCCGCTGGGGCATTGATGATTAAAATGAAAGTTGATAGAACTGATGAAAGAAGATATATTGAATCGTTAAAGTATCTTGATCGTGAAAATTCTGAGTTAGTAGCGTTAGCAAAAGAAGAATGGGTCACTGTATACAAATATATGTATGAATATAGTATGAATTTGTCGAATGTTAGGGTTATTACAGCAGATGAAGGTTCTCGGTTAGAATATGATCTTGGTGGTTCTTGGTCTACTGCTGAGGGGTTAGAAAGAACTTTAAAAGAAAAAAAACCAATGGTTAAAGAACAACCTTCTCAGAAAAGTAACTATTGGTTAATCCTACAACAAACTAAACGTCCTTAATTTAGGGATATCAGCACTGCAATAAGGACAACTTCTGGGTAGTTTCTTAAAAGGATTATAACGGAAAGAATACTTACACATGTTACAATTGTACATGACATGATCCGTGCCGGGAATTTTTTTAAACTGACTTTTAATTTCTTTCTGTTTAAGTTTAGTTATCTTTTCTAGATACTCATCTTCTTTATCCCAGCCAGCTGGTTTGGGAGGAGCTTCTTGTCTCTCAAAAATTTTCTGCCGCTTTTCTGTCCGGCCGGAAAAACAGTCTTGGCAGACCATCATTTTATATTTATAATGTAATTTGAAGGTTTCAGAATCGGCTTCTTTATTACAATTCTTACATTTAGCATTAACTCCCATAATAGAAGTAAAAAATCAGTTATATTTATATTTTTGGATTGTCAAGAATTACTTCTTCATACCATAGATGAAGATTTCTGTTTTGTATATTCTTCTTTTCTTCTTATAAGTAGTCTCAAGTTTAAATTTGTTGAACAATTTTAAGACTTCTTTTTTATTATCTACAAAGATTGCATTCGGAGTCATGTTAAAAAATTGATTTTTGATATAAAAACAAAACTTGCCTTGCTTGTTCAATTTATCCTTGA
Organism: Nanobdellota archaeon; assembly: GCA_018812355.1. Classification (GTDB taxonomy): domain Archaea; phylum Nanobdellota; class Nanobdellia; order Woesearchaeales; family GW2011-AR9; genus JAHJDQ01. The sequence continues at coordinate 2,730 of JAHJDQ010000159.1, forward strand.
CTTGACTGATAAATTCTTCCGGTTTTTTGACATGACCTAAATCGTTAAAAGAAATAAAAGCATCAACTTTTTTTACTTTAGGTGGGATTTTTAAAGTTCTTAAAAGATCAATTTGGACATGGTTTCTTTCTTTTTTGGATATTTTTTCTTTGAAAATGCTTAATTCTTCTTTTGATTCGTTAGCAAGATAGATTTTCTGGAAAGGGATTTTGTTCTTAATAATAGTCCGAGTAAACACGCCCATTGGTGAGTTAAAGACGAGGATGGTTGTTTTCTTGGAAAAAGGGCCAACATAAGACAAGATTCTATTAAAAACTAATTTAGTTAAAGGAATTTTGTGGAAATAATGGGATAATTTAGCCATCATATTTTTACGTAAAGTAACATATTTTTGATCATAAAATAATTCAATGGCAAAGTAGGCTGGAATGCCAAAGGCAATTAATCCTCCTGAGATACGTAAAATGTCGAGAGCGCTATGGGTTTCTTTAATGAACATCACTAATAAAAAGACCATGAAAAGCATTGTGATAAAAGGACCGATTTTACCAAAAATAACTTTATACGGTCGATTTAATTCTGGTTTTTTGAAACGTAAAATGACTACACTGAGTAAGACTGCTGAATAAACTACTAAAATTAAAGGGATTAACATATGCAGTAAAGTTTCGTATGATCCCGCTCCAATAATAACAAGAGTAGAGACAACTAACACTTGAAAAATAATCGAAACGTAAGGACTTTTATGTTTTGGATGAATTTTAGCAAATTGAGTAAAAAATAGTTTATCTTCAGCAATTGACATTAATAATCTGGGAGCTGTAACGATCCATCCTGCAGTAGCGCCTATGACTGAGATAAAGATTAACACCGAAAAAATTATTCCACCAATAGTTCCAAAGTGGACTGCACCTAAATCTCTCAAAGGAGCAACTGATTCAGAAAACTCTGCCCAAGGGATTGTGCCCATTGCTGTTAAAGCAAGGAAGAATGAAAGTACAGCAATAACAAGTGTTCCATAAATTAACGCTTTCGGCATGATTTTAGTGGGATTTTTTGTTTCTGCAGATAAGAAAATTGCTGATTCCCAACCAAAGAAGGTTTCAGCAATAAAGAAAATTGCTAAGAGAATATTCATGGTTGGAAAAACAAAAAATGGATCAAAGTTATCTATATTAAGACGAAAAAATCCAGGAATAATGATTGCAGTTACAGCAGTTAAAGTAATTATAGAAAAGGTAACTAAAACAACAGTTGAAGTGTCCATCCCTCGAAAAGCAACGTAACTAAAGAGTACAATTAAGGCGATGGCAATAGGGATATAAGTAAATGAATATTTGATGGGAATTAAGTATTGTAACGCTCCTAATAAAAGCATGGCAATGGTAACAGATCCAGCAATGGAAGTGGTCCAGCCAATGACAAAACTCCAAAATCTTCCATAAGTTTGTTTAGCGAACTCATACACTCCGCCAGCTTTCGGAAACATGGAAACTAATTCTCCGAAACACATGGCAATGTAAACAGAAATTAGAGATAATATTCCCCATGAAACTAAGGATGCAGGGCCGGCATGTTTTGCCCCAGCAGAAGTTAAGAACCAGATACCCGTGCCCATAATCGAGTTGATTGTGATTAAAAGGATGACTCGAAAACTTAAAGTTTTCTTTAACTTTTTTTCGTGCGGTTGAACTTTTCTTATTTTAGCTTTTTTAACATACTTTCGTGTTCTCAGGAACCGCGGCGCTCTTGCTCCAAATCTAAGCAACCGTAATAATCTCCCATAACGAGCAAAACGGGCGAAGCGAGAAATTCTGGCAATGAGGCGAACTCCTCGTAGTGCTTTGATTAAAGCAAGTCCTTCTACTCCCCAAAAAATTAAGTTAAATGGAATTGTGGCAATAATATCGAGACTATGTTTTTTTACGTAAGGCCAGAAATGAGGTGTTTCAAACCATCTGTAATAAAGATCGATCGCAAAGATAATAATCACATAAATATCAAAAATGTCGATGAAAATAGACATGCTTTTACCAACGCCGTAAAACAGTTCGATAATTGTGACGACAATCAGTAAGACTAAAGAAGGTGGAATTAATAATTGGACTATATTGTCAAGTTTACTTCTTCTGGCCATTTAGTTCCCTCTTTTTTTAGTTGTGTATTATATTTTTGTTATTAAATGTTTCTGTTGTAGTAAGATTTAAATATATTAGTAATTTACATTTTATAGTAAAAAAGATGGTGAAGAAGAAAAAAAGTAAAAAAACTGAGAAAGTTAAAGGAAGAAAGTTAAGTAAATTCTGGGAGAGTGTGGAACATTTTAATGCTAAGTTGATTCCGTTTGCAATATTAGGGTTGTTGTTTGTGATTGTTGTTGAGTTATTCTTTAAGGAATTTGCTGAACATTATCATACTCCAATTTTAATTGTTGATTACATTGTGATTGCTATTTTTGTGGTTGACCTAACTTTTTTAGCGGTTCAGGCAAGAAGTGTAAAGTATTTTTTTAAGAATTACTGGTTAGATATTATTGCGATTGTTCCTTTCGCTTTATTCTTTACTATTATCAGTCGGTTATATCAAACTGTGTTGCAAGCAGGAAAATTAGCGACGGGACAAGCAATTTTACATCAGACATTGGAAACAAG
>JAHJDQ010000160.1 GCA_018812355.1 Nanobdellota archaeon
ATATAATCTAATTAGAATAATTACTTATATAAATATGCGTCTTAATTTTCCAATAGTAAAAACAGCCCAACAACTCCTTGTTTAGAATAACCAAAACCAGGATTTGTTATCCCAATCTGAATCGGTGTTTCTACTTTAAAATTTTCCATCTCTCCCGTAAAATTAATCGTCAAACTGCTCGTTAAACTAGTAGTAACATTAAATTCTAATTCTCCATCTCCCTCAATCTCAAGTTCAATCGGCCCATAATCAGTGGTAACGATAATTTCGCCATCAGCATTATCCTGATTAATCGCGCACCCACTACCTCCAGGAATATTAAAATTCAAATCAACACTTCCATTACCACTTAAACTATTAAGACAAGAAACATCTCCCCCGATAGTTAACTCTAAATTATAACTCTCAACATTACTAAGAGGATTAATAATTAAAGAACCATTATCAACTTTCCTTGTTAAATTAAATGGCCTAACTGTTAAAAGATGATTATCAGTATAAGGAGCAAGATCAACCACAACTTCAGGAAAATCAGTTTCGATATTGCTCTCTAAGTCTAACAATAAACTATCCAAACTGGCATAACTTTGCGGAAAACTTTCCTCCATTGTTAGAGAATTTCCATTAAGAGTAAAACTAATCCCCATCTGTTCAATAATCGCTTCCGAAAAAACTTGCTGTACAGATTGATCTAAATCGTAAGTGTTCTGAAAGAAACTTAATTCAACATGTCTTGACTCAGTGGAAGAAGCTTGCTTAAAAAAAAGAATTGATAATGAAAGTAAGACTAACACAAACAAAGTTAAACTTAATGTTGCAAATACACCTCTCTTATCCATTCTTTTATTCATTATTCCTACTCCAAACGAAATAAGTTAATTTAAGATAAACACTAGTGTTAGTTAATCCTACTTTTTTTCCAACAATCCGCAACCTTTCCTCAGGCAACTCTCCTCCAATTTCAATCGTACCATTTCCTTCTGTAAAATCCCCTTCAATTCTTAACAACATTTCATAATTTGCTGGTAAGATTTCCTCGAGCCGAGTTTCTATTGTTGCATAATCTAAACTATCTAAAGTTCCTTCTTGATCCATTACCCCTACAATATCAGAACCAACCATTAACAACTGATGATCAGAGATTGAAACGGCACTGCCTTGGGTTATAAAAAATAAACTAACAATTAAAACTAAAAAAACTATCGTCATCCCTAAAATCACGTCCAATGTTAAGATAAACCCTTTTTTATTCATTTTATATCTTACTTATCTTTTATTTTGCTTTTTATTTACCATTTATTTACTTTTTACTTATTTTTCATTTACATTTCTTTCATTCATTTGCATAGTAAACTAAAATACTTTTAATACATTCATTCTCTCCATAACATAAATTCAATTTTTCTAACTTCATTTTCCAATTTAGCAAAACTGACAATGCTGACTACTTCTTCTGTCTTTTCATTTGGTTCTATACCTAACGAACTTACAACACTACCACCCAAAGTTAAAAATTTAAACGAAAAATCAAACCGTTCTAAATTAAAATACGCTTTTGCTAAATCATAATCCATCGCTAAAAAAGTATTCACTTTATTTGCGTTCAACACTCCCGGATAAGCATTCAAACCAACCACACTAACATTTCCCTCAACCAACTCCCAATTTTCTGGAACACCATTAGTTTTAAGCAATAAATCTGTAGTTTGAAACGCTAATAAATGTAATTCTTCCGAAGCCACATTTTGACTTAATTTGATGGAGTATAAATTCCAAACAGAAATTAAAAACACAAAAATAACTAAAAATATAACAATTGCGACAAAACCGTCTATCGAAAACAATTGTCCTTTTTTTGATTTAAAAAAATTTATTTTAATCATCTATAATTACCCAACCATCTTCATTATAAATGTCAATCTCACCACTACTGACAATAAAAAAACTAGGATTAGTATGTCTTTTTTGATAACCCATTTGATAACAATCCCCAGTACCATTACTAAGACAATTTTGCGCAATATTATCTAAAACCAGAGTACAAAACGTATGTTCAGTTTCGATTCGTTGCTGTTCAGGAAATACTGTTAAATCTTGATACAGTGTTAAACTCATTTCTCCTCCTAAATAAAATATCCCTGAAATAGTATTGGCTAACTTTAAACATTCTGTCCGTTCTTCAATCTCTTGATTTGAACTAAGCACATCAGCATTTTTATGGAAATAAATACTCAAGACAATAATAAAAATAAAAAAGATTACTCCTAGAACCATCAACGCTTCATGACTTACTTGTGCTTTTTTATTAATCTTAAATAAATTATTATACTCTTTATTTAAGACAAAAAATGATTTATTCATTTTTATTGTTTTCTTTTCCCCCAACTAATTTTCCCTCAAATAATAAAAATAACAATACCCTCACTCTATGGTACACAACAACAAGTATCTGACTGCGAACCGCCAGTACAGAACTGATCTCCCTCTGGATAATAACAACCTGGACAATATTCTCCGCATTTAGCAACATTATTTTCGCAAACTCCGTTGCTATAGCCTTCATAACCACAAACCCCGGCACAACTGGTTAAGAAAGCTTCTTCAGTAGTTGAGTTTACTCTTAACCACCAACTTTCTGATAAACCTAAATTTCGATAAACACTATCATCCTCACAACTAATATTCCAAGTATAATTACCTTGGTTTAATGTTAAGGAAAGACTTTCTGCATCTCCCTCAACAATAGAATTATCGGTTACTTGTTGATTAATTCCTCCACCAGCATCTAAAATTCCTAAAATACTTAACGTGCAAGACCTTATTCCTGAAGTGATATCAGTAACATTATAAAAAAATTTGATTAAATTAAAATTTCTTACCGTACCATCTACAGGAGAAACAAGAGTAACCACTGGAAGATCAACATCAAGCGTCGCATTAATCTCAACAGATCTAGTCGAACTATTTCCTTCATTTCCAAAAGCATCAGTACAATTAATACTCCATTGATAAGTTCCCAAGTCTAAATCGCCAGTAATAGTGTTAGTAACATCTTTCAATGGTGCATAGATAGTATTAATCACGACATCATCAACCAATAATTCACATAATAAAATTGCTGATTGGTCAGTAACATTATAATAAAAATCTACTCGAGAACTATTAGAAATATACCCATTACTAGGATTAATTAAGCTCACAATTGGAGGATCATATTCCGTTACTCCGCCTCCAGAACCATTTTCGCCACACGCTTGATAATCAATTGAATAATTAATCATGGTAGAAGTATTCATCGTATTACCAGCAGCATCCTGACATCGCACATAATACTTGTAACTACTTTCTGCCTGTACTCCTAAATCATAATTATGACCAATCGCACTACCTGACATTAAAGTATCCATACTATTAAAATCAGTATCTGTTGTATCAAATTTACAACTAGCTGGTTCATTAGTATTCGCTCTTAACGTAATTGGATTACAAGCTAAAACACTAGGATAAACCCAAGTAATGCTTGGAGCAGTAGTATCATTCCCCACGCCAATTAAAACAAATCCCGTCTCAAGATGCTCGACAGAAATTTTGTAAGTGCCTTTCATTAGAGGTATGCTACCAGTAACCGGCGCTTTTGTACTTCCAACAATATCGCTAGTCTCCTCACCCATTCCAATCACTAAAACAATTTCTGAATCGCCGACAGAAGTACTTTGTACACTTCCGGGAATACTAACCCAAACATACTTCTTTGTTCCTGAACCTAAAGTATAAACTTCATCCGCAGCTTGACTTAATGACTGCACAACTTGCTCCGCTTGATTAACTTTGATACTTTCAGAAGATTTATTGATTGCAAAATAAAAAAGTGGAATTAACAAAACTAAAACTATCCCAATTATAACAATATACTCCATACTAGCTTGAGCTTTTCTCTTTTTCTGCATAATTAATATTTCTAAAATAACAACGTATAAATACGTTCTTTTTAACTTTCAAGTAGCACTTACCTCATTACTAAATTAAGCTAAGAAAAAAGTAAACTTTAAATAGGTCAAGATTCTACTTAACCATAATAACATTAACATTAACAAAAAATGAGGTGATAAAGTTGAATAAAAAAGGACAAGCAGCAATGGAATTCTTAATGACTTACGGTTGGGCAATTTTAGTTGTATTGGTTGCAATTGGCGCTTTAGCTTATTTTGGAGTATTAAATCCAAGTAAATTCTTGCCAAGCAGTTGTACTATCGCTCCAGGTATCGGATGTGACGATTTTAAAGTTACTAACACCGGAGTCCAACTCTTGTTAAGAAACGGTTTAGGCGATGATCTTACTGGTGTAACGATTGCTATCAGTGGTTGTACCACTAGTGGAGCAGCAGCATGGAACGATGGAGATGTTCTTGGCGGAGCTTCTGGAACTACCTTAGTATGTGCAGCAAACGGTGCAGCTGGAGCTAAGTTTAAAGAAGATGTTGTCATAACTTATACAGGAAGTTCTACCATTGTTCATACAGTAACTGGATCTTTAACCACAAAAGTAGAATAAACTTATTTTTTTTCTTTTTTTATTTTTAATTAATAACTTTCTGGAATTTAACACATTACTAGCCTAACTGATTTGTCAAAAATTACCTCTTTTAGACCTAACTTTTAAGCTTAAAATGACTAAATTTTATAAAAAACCGAAAACTATTTAAACGCTGAAAATTTCACTTTTTAAGTCGTGAAAATTTTATTTGAGCGAAATTTTTGCGTGATCAAAAATCACTCCTTGTAAAAATGAGTTGTATCTTGGATGTTATGTCTGTGGTGATTTTTGACAGATTACTAGCCTAACTGTTTTTAATGAAATATATCAAAAAAAAGATAATTAAAGGACAAGAATACTATTACTTTGTCTATTATTTAGGATTAAAAAACCAATCTACCTATTCAAAATACTTAGGAGTAAACCTCCCTGATAATCTAAAAGAACGAATGCAACAATATTTTCAAGAAATTGCTTCTTTAGTTGTTCCTACGATAAAAACTGATTATTTCCATAATGTAAAAGTGATTGAAGAAGCTCGTTTTCAATATATTTTACAAAACCACGAATTATTTATCAATGAAAAGCAACTTTTCAAAACCCTCTTTTATATTCTTTTTGTGTTAAATTCTAACAGATCAGAAGGTTCAAAAGTTACTCAAACGGACATTGAAAAAGTTATTTCTAGAAAAATCAAACCAAAAACAATGATTGAAAAAGAGATTGTTAATTCTATCAAAGCGATTAATTTTGCTTTTTCTGATGAGATGAAATGGAACGCTAAGAGTATTAAAAAGATTCATCATTACCTTTTACATAATCTCGATGATTTTGCTGGCCAGTATAAAAAAGTTAACAATATTGTCAATAACTCAACAACAACAGTTTGGCAGAAAGTCCCTCAAGAAATTAAAAAGTTACTAATTTGGTTTAAAAAGAATAAAAAAATGTATCCTCCCCAATTAGCTTTAGAATTTCACTGGCGTTTTGAAGCAATTCATCCTTTTTTGGATGGAAATGGTCGGGTTGGCAGAATTTTACTTAACTCCTTTTTAGTACAGCAAGGTTATGCTCCGGTAATTTATTTTACCGATAACCATCAAGCTTATTGTAATTCCATTAACAAAGCTCAACAAGGTAGAAGCAGACAGTTAGCAGAACATTTTGTCTTAAGTGTTAAGAAGAGTGAAAAGGCAATTGAACAATATAAAAAATCAGAAATAATTCAAGGTGGTTCTACTCAAGTAGGAAAATGGGAGATTCAAAAAGGAAAGATTAGGTTAGGATAAAACCTTTTTGTACTTATATCTACAAATTTTGTACACAGTAAGATAACAACACACCTAAATTCTTCTAATCACTTGAGATGGTTTAACCTCAATACCAGAATTAGCGATTTCCATCCGCATCGTCTTGTTAGCATGCTTAGTTCCTCTCATCTTAAGAATTTCTATCGCGCGAACTCTTTCTCCACTAATTTTTATATGGTAAAGAATAACAATACTATCAGCTTCAAACTCCAATGAACTAGACGAAAGCTCATCTTTTCGAGTAACAGTTTGAGAAGTCAATACTGCTGTTGAACCCCATTTATGAATTAAATCAAACAAAGCTAACCCCGCTTCTTTCATCGCCAATTCATCTTGGTACAATAAAGAAAAAGATGTAACAGAATCAATTACAACCCGGGTGATTTTATGTTTACTGATAATCTGATCAATCGTTCCGCCGCCTTCTTCAATTAATGATTTGACCTGTTCTGGATTATATTCCAAATAAAAAAACTGCTTTTTATCTTCATATTGAGTAAAATTCCAATTAAATGAAGCCATATCGTTGTAAAGTTTATCTTTCTTTTCTTCAAAAGTGATATATAAACAGGATTCACTTTTTTTCAATCCTTCCATCAAGTACTGCATCGCAAAAATAGTCTTACCTGAACCAGCACTTCCCACTACTAAATTAACACTTCCATTCTTGAAACCGCCTTGAATTAAAGAATTAAGATTTCCTATTCCTGTAGTTACTCTTAACTTTTTAACTGAAGCTTTAGTAGCGGTTACTCTTGTTTCTACTTTAGATTTATTAGCTACTTTTTTAGGAAAACTTCTTTTAACCGGCTTTCTCTTGATAACCTTTTTCTTCACCTTCTTTTTCATTTTTAAAATAATATCAAAACTCTATTTAAACTTTGTCATAATTTAGTACAAAACGAAATCTATTTATACTCCCTAAACTTTCCTAAATTTAAAGATGGTGATTAATAGAATAAAAAGTGGTATTCCCGGCTTAGATAAAATCTTTAAGGGCGGGATGAGAGAAAACAGTTCAGTTTTAGTTTCCGGCGGTCCAGGAACTGGCAAAACAATTATGGGGATGCAGTTTCTATTAGAAGGAGCAAAACGTAAAGAACCAGGATTGTGTTTATTATACGATGCTGGAGATAGCTTTGCTGAATATGCAAAATCTTTGGGTATAGATCTAGAAAAATATGTTAAATCTGGTTTAATAACGATCATTCAGCAACCGATCATCATCAAAAAAATTGGTTCTTTAGCAGCCCCTTTAGAATTAATTAAGAAAAAAAAAATTAAACGTGTATTTCTTGACTCCATCACGATGTTTTCTTATGTTCACGTTTTAAATGAACAGGATTACCGTCGAGAGATTGTTAAATTCTTAAAAAACATGGAAAATGTTACTTTAATGGCCACTGCCGAAAATCCTGGACTAAACATTGATGATATTAACTTTCGAGCGGAAGATTTTTTGTTTGACGGAGTGATTCATATAACTAAAGTCCGTCAGGAAGCTTCTTTTGAACGAGTTTTGCATGTAAGTAAAATGCGCGGCCAAGAACATTTAGTTAATTTGTATCCCTTCTTCATCAAAAAAGGCGGTATCGAAGTTTTCCCTGATCAATTGCCTTTCTCATTAATGGCCTTAGAAGCAGGAAAACAAAAATCATAATTAAAAGATTATTTATTTCTTTTTCTTCTTAATTTTATTCTTAACTTGCTTATTAAGATTCATATTACTGACTTGAGCTTTAAACCCAAACTGTTTACCCATGTACAGAATCTTGTAACCAGCAAAAGCAAACACTAAGTAAGCCATTGTTATTAAGTAATATTTAGGATAAATCCAGATTCCTTCTACTCCTGTTAAAACAATAAAAATATCCCACGCTGCATACAACACAATGTATAGTAATGATAACAAAAAGTAATTAGTATAATCCCTTAAAGTCGTTCCTGGAGAAAGACTTCTTTTCGCACGATAAGTCCAGATAATCGCCACAATCCCAAAAGTTAAACTTAACAACCCAATCACTAACTCCACATCAGGCACAAACATAATCAATGCAAAAACTCCAAACAGTACTGCTAAAAAAGCAGTTAATAATTTTCCTTTATCAGAACTCATTTGTTCCACCTCTTTTTTTCATAATATTATATTTTAAATTATAAGTTTAATGTTAAATCACAATAAGCTTTCAGTTCATTGATTAACTCTTTATCTTTCTCACGACGCAAACTAATAATAATCCCTTTAACTTTCCATATTCTCATCTTACCGGAAAGAAAATGGATAAATTTAGCGACAACTTTAACATCATTATACAACAACAGAGTACTTAAACTATCAAAAAATAAAAACTTGTCTTCGGCCGGAATCGCCATGATTGCTTGGTCCATCGCAATAGAAATATCACTTAAATTTTTAGGACTACCAATATACAAACAATCTTTGGTTTTCTTAATCTTTCCACCAGCAGTTTTGGTTACCGCATCAATAAAAATGACATTATTAAGATTAACTTTTTGTTTTATAAATTTATTTTTAATATCTTCATAAGGAAGATTTAAAGTAACATAAACACCAGGAAGAGATTTTTTAATTAATTCTTTAATAATCTTTAAGTTAGTTTCTTGATATTTTTCTGCATCAACAATAGCTAAAGCAACGTAATTTTCGTTAGTCTCCAATAGTTTTAAACCATCGCTTTTTACCACAATTTTAACAATTAATTGAATGAGATATAAAAATGTTTCTTAATTAAAGGATTACTTTTTAGCAATTAACTCAACTTCTTGATGCTCTTCTACCTTTCCTGATTGAGCATTAATTTTCAAATTTAAGAATTTTAAACGTTTATCCATAAAAGTAAAGTTCCATAACACTTTTTGTTTAATCATTTGCAAAATGATAAACCCATCCCCTAAGTTGGCACTTGGAAATAGTTTTGAAAATTCATCTTTAAACGTTGTTAAGGCTTGCTCAAAAGAAACTTTAACCATAGCTAGATTTAACTTTTCTAAACTCTCATTAGGTTTCTTAAAGACTTCATCTTCCGGTTTGATTTGGATCGTTTCATCAACCACAAAAATAGTAATTTTTTCAGTTTTGGGATTAAAATAACCGACTTCCCAATTACTAATAAGTTCTAAATCAGGATTTAACTGACAAAATAAATGAGCAAGAAAACCTTCCGGATGTTGCTCCTGCCAATCTTTAAATAAAGAATCATTAGTTAATTTTTGATACTCCGGAATCATGCATATTCTCTCCAGGTAAAACTACATTTAGTACATTTAAAGAATCTTGTTTCTGGTTCGTCAGCCCCGCGAGTTTGCTGCGTCCAATAATAAGCAATATTATTAGCACACTTCTCGCAAGGAATCTTAATCTTCGGCCTAATGTCGACGTTCTCAATCACTTCAATTTTACGAGAAGCGTCGCCCTTTTCTTTAATTTCAGAACTACTTTCTCCTTCCGGAGCTTTACTATAGCCACAACTACAAAATAAAACTCTTTTCCCACCTTTATCTTTAGGCCTTAGGATAGAACCACATTCAGGACAAAACATACTAAAAAATCCTCCGGATTTTTGGTATGTGCCAAAAATTATTAATTTTTCTGCACATTTTGAATAAAATTAGTGGGTTATTTAAAAAGTTATCGTATTTCTAATCGATGGACGTTCATTATATTGTCGCTGCACACATTACTTCAGAATTAGTTAATAAAGATGAAGCTTCTCTTACTAAGTTGTGACCACGTTCTACAACTTGATTTCTACGTAACATTTCAAACATTAACTGAACAAAGATTACTTTTCCTTCCGTCCTAACTTTAAATTCCCATTTCTGAACATTCCGTAAAGTATCTTTATCAACATTAAACATCTTAGATGGGCCAAAAATCTGAATTCCTGTAATATAACCTTCTTTATCAATATCTAATACAACATCTTCTAGTTCGATGGACCGATCATATTCTCTATCTTTTACTTTAAAGAAGAGAATATCATTAGCATAATCATAATCCATTTCTCCTTTTCCTTTTGCATCAAGATATTTTGTTTTCATTTTAAATCTTGGGGATGTTGTCAGTTATGTAAAACGTTACTATTTCAATGTTTTCTTTAGTTACCTTAAATATTAACCTAAGATAACCTTGTTTCTGACTGAAGAATGTTGCATAATTCTTATTCTTTTGAACCCCAATAAATGCCGGCTTTTCCTCAGTTAACATTTCTAAAAGGGTCTCATCTTTATATACTTTTCTTTGCATTTCGCTTAATCTGAAGTAAGCATGAGGATTGACTTTTATTTTACCTTTAGATTTATCGATAAGTAATCTAAATTCAAAATAATCTACCTCTTTAATGATTCTTGTTTCTGTCACATTTTGTTTAATTAACAAGTTCATTAAAAACTTTACTGTATTTTTTTAGAAAAAGTTTTACAAGAGTTAAGGATAGCAGAGTAGAAACTCACCTTTGTATTTCAATCCCTAACGGTTTAACCGCTTCCACAAACAGAAAACTTTATAAGTAAGTAGCGTAATATTACGTAATATGGTTAAATTAATCAGTAAAGTCAGTAAAGGGAGCCGGATGGACCAAGTGTATTTACCTAAATTAAGACCGCCAGGGTTTAGTGTAGGCGATGCAGTAGAAATAATTCCTAGCAAAAGAAAAAAAAGCCGATTTTATACTTACAGGGTTAGTTCTTTAGAAACGATTAAAAGCTTAATTAAAGATGAACTTTTTGACTATTTTGAGCAGATTGATAACGTCCTCATTACTGGTTCTTTTTTAGAGCAGGGCTTTAAATTTAATGATGTTGACGTAGTTCTAGTTGACAATGTTAAAGTAGATAAAAACTGGGAGCATTATTTTCAGAAAAAATTAGGAATAAACGTTCACTTTACTAATTTAAACAGGAAAAGCCTCCGGCGAGGTTTAAAGACGGATCCTTTGTTTCAAATGATGATGAGTAAATATATTGCTAAGAAACGAGAGATCTTTCAATTTAAAAATGAGTTCAATTACAAGCTACTGGACTTACATTTATTGAAAAGCAAAACTTTATTGAATAGTTTTAATGACTTAACAGGAAAAGAAAAGTATAATCTCACTAGAAATATGATTGCTATTCAATTATTCTTAAAAAAAGAAAAATTAACTGGAAATCTCGTTGATAAAGAAATAGAAAAACTTTTTGGAAAAGGAACTGTACATAAATTAAAAGAAAATATGATCAAGAAAAGTGTGTTTTTAAGAAAATTTAAATATAGATATGAGCAAACTTTTGAAAAGATTATGACCGGGTTAAAAAATGGGACAAAACCGCAATAAATTATTGCAATTAATGATTAGTAATTTAGTTAATGTTGTCGTTCATAAAATATTGGAAGAAACTGTCAGAGAAGAAATCTTAAGAGACCATTATAATAAAGAAAGTCTTGTTAGTCTGGAAGTAGCGAAAAGATATCGGGAGAAAATTAATCCCGTGCAAAGAGAACTGCCCGATAAGGATATTGACAAAATTAAAGAAGAAGTTTTAAGAAGAGCTAATCAGGAATTACAGTTAAGAATATCTAAAGGTTACCAAGGGATTGATTTAAGTTTGGTTGAGAAGATTTTAGAAAAAGTTTTATGGGAGTTAAGGATAGAAGAATAAGAACTCACCGTTGTATATTAATCCCTAACGGCTTAACCGCCTCCACAAACAGAATCTTCAACCAGCCCAAATAAGGTATTTTTAATACACCCTGACCATAAACTCGTTCTTGCTCAATCTTTGTTTCCATGATCGGTTCAAAACTATCGGCATTATGATCGCCTTTTGTTTGGTAAAAAGTTTCTCCGTTTTCTTCCCAAACTTTAATGATTCGATGGATAATCGGTTGTGGCTTATTTCCCTGAAACACTAAAATATCGCCCAATTCTAAATTATCTTGATTGGCCCGCCATAAAATAATCACATCTCCTTTTCGAAAACCGTCCCGGAATGGAAACTGAGCAAATTGTTCTTTAGAAATTCCTCTTTCTTCATACCATTCTCCGCATTTATCCCAATAATTATCATATGATTCTGGAAATTGGTCAAACTGCTGCCCACAAATAACATTATTATGTAAACCATGCTCCATACTTTCCGAAACTACCGCCACAATCGGAAAACTCGTTCCTAATAACAAACCTAAGACTGGATAAACAATAAAATAAATCACTAAGAAAGCAATGATAACGTTCGCTAGCCAACTCCATGGGGAATCACTCTTCCAAAAAAATTGCCAAGCTTTCTTCAATTTTCCAGTTTTATCCATACCTAAACTTATTCTTACTTTATTTAAAAAGTTAACGTTAGTTTTTTATAGTTTAAATTATTGTTTTTGATTATGATTCCTATTGATAAAAATATAATTCAATTAATTAATGATATTAAAAATAAGAAAGAACTAAAAGAAATTAGTGACGATTTTGTCTATCATCAATTACTAGAGTATTTTAATAATAATTCAAAATTAGCAAAATCATTTTCTTTTAACAAAAAATCAAAGCAGTATAAAGAAGTTGTCAAAAAAATTAGAGCAAAATTAAGAAGAATTTACGGCCTGTTTAGAGAAAGTGAAGATGTTGTCAAAAGAAGTAGCTTAGTTGATTTATTATTAAGCAAAAAAACACTTAACAAAAAAATAATTACTGATATCCTCACAACTCACTCCTCAACTAAAGAACGTCTTCCCTTTTATGAAGATTTATACAAAAAGATATTCAAAATAACTAAACAACCAAAATCAATTCTTGATCTCGGAGCAGGAATTAATCCTTTTTCCATTCCTTTAATGAAATTAAAATCATTGAAATATTATGCTTCTGACCTTAGTCAAGATGAAGTGGAACAATTAAATACTTTTTTTAAATACTTAAAGAAAAAGAATAAACTATTTACCGGAAAAGCGGAATTACTAAACATTTTACACTTTGTCAAACTACCACAAGCAGACTTAGCTTTCTTATTCAAGATGACTGATGTCTTAGATCAAGGAAAAAATCACAAAACAACTGAACAAGTTATCAAAAAAATCCCTGCTAAGTTCGTTGTTGTTTCTTTTCCTACTAAAACGATGTCTGGTAAGAAGATGAATTTTCCACGTAGAAAATGGATTGAGTTAATGTGTAAACGCTTAAAGTATTCTTATAAAGTTCTTACATTCAGCAATGAAATTTTTTATGTAATTAAAAAATTAAATATCATCTAAATACTTTAGTGATAATTTGTTTGAACGGTTTCTCCTCGAGCCGGACCAATAGAAACTCTATCAATGGGCACACCAACAAAAATATTATGGAATTTAACAAAATCTTTTAACCCAGTTGGTAAACTTTCAAAACCCTGCTCAATATAAGCAGCCCTTTTACTTTTAAGCTCGTCATCAACCAGTTTTGGGTCAGAAATATCTCTTGGACCGTCCCAAAGATGCCACTTAAATGTTTCTTCATTATAAATTGACTTTGCATCTTTTAAATAAAATGGAACTTCCTCAGTAAAAGTTTCATTAACCAAATAAGCAGTGCAAACTTTTACTTCAATATCTTGTAAACAATCAGCACGAGTAAGAGCAATCCTATCACAATCATTCAAAAATGCTGAACGACGTACAAAAACAAGATCTGGCCAACCTTCTCTTCTTCTTCTTTTTGTCGTTGCTCCATATTCACCAGCATTTTCACCCATTTCTTCCAATCCCCGATCTAATGTTGGCATTGGTCCATTACCAACTCTTGTCGGATAAATTTTTTCTACTCCCACAATTTTAAATGCTTTTCGCGGTAAGCCTAAACTGGCTAAACCTTCCGACATAAGTAAATGGGAAGAAGTAACATCGTCAATAGTTCCCATATCTACATCTAAACCAGTTCCTTGTGCTCCTTCAATAATAATATGATTGCCTTTCTCTAAATATTCTTGCATGCGATATTCTAACCTTTCTGCAAACGGTTTAAGCTCTTTCCTAATCGGTTTGTGTAAGGCGATAAGTTCATCAAAATAATCAATAGGTGAAATTCCCGCCGCAGATAATTCTAACTGTTTAAGATCTAAAACTGAGGCTAATTTTTCATGAAACTTATCAGAAACATAATCCGCAAAAGTTATCCGAGTATCACGACGAGCATTATCCATATAAAAAGGACCCATTCCTGATAGTGTTGTCCCAATTTTATTTGTTCGTAAACTTTCCTGCCAAGCATCAAGTTGACGATGATAATCCATCAAAACACCTGCTCGTTCAGAAACCATGATTCGTCCATCATAATCAAATAAATCACGAACTTCGTTCAGTTCATTCAAAAACTTCTCGGGATCAAAAGCTACTTGTGGACCAACAGCAATATCTGCCCTGCTAACCAAACCACTTGGAGCAGCATGAGTAATGAAAGGAACAAGTATTCCTTTACTATTTCTCACATACATGGAATGACCGGCATTAGGTCCGCCCTGAAATCTTACAACTACAGTTCTTTTTCGATCACTTTGTTGTTGTGCTCTTTCAACAGCTTCATCAACAAGTTTACCCTTTCCAGAATCTCCCCAATAAAGACAAACATAACCTTCTAAAATTTGCACCATCTTTTATTTCCCTCCTTAAGAATTCCAAGATTAATTATAACATCCATCCCTTAATGAAGGTAAATAAAAACTATTTATATACATTATTGTCCTCTAGAATCAGCACACTCAAACGGTAGTAAAAAATCATATTAAGTCGGCATTGCCAAAGGAGCCACATTTTTTGTTTAAACAAAAAATCACCGTGGCGTGTATGCTGACTTAAAAGAATAAAAAAATAAACTAATAATGTCCTCAGAAAAGTATTATTTCTGGGACATTATAAAAAGCAACTGCTTTTTAGTAATGCAACAACACTTCCACATCTCTTCCAAAGATGTTTTTCATGTCTTCAAAGATCGGTTCTTTCACAAAAACACGTTTAGGAAATTTCTCTTTAGCTAATTCTTTCTCAAACTCTTCTAAACTACTATCCTCCAGAGTTCCTAAACTGCCATCCTGATTAAGCTTAGCTTTCTCAATCCGTTTTTCCTTAGCATCAATGTCAAAAATAACAAAAGCGACGTCTTCTAACAAAATCACTTCGCCATACTTCTCACCATGCTTCACTCTAATCTTAACTTTCTCAATTTCTCTTCCTCTTTTGCGTTGCATGTACTCAACCAAAAATCTAATCAAACCGGCACTACCCTTGCGGGCGACTTCAATGTCAGCCTTCGTTAATTTTTTGGTATCATGTTTCTTCTTAGCGGCAACAATTTCATTTAAGTCTCTTAAGTAACGAGCAGGAACTTTTCCTGTTGAAATTAATTCATCTTCAAACAATTTAATTAGTTCTTCATCCTGAGCTCTTTCGATACCTTCTGATTTAAGCACATCTCTGATAATTGTCATAATCTCATCATATAAAACAAGCACACTCTTCCGATCATGTTTTGCTTCGATATCAACAAAAAGTTTCTTAATCCGTTTCAGATACTTATCGGCATTATTAACAAATTTATCTAATTCCGTTCCAGTAAGTTCCTTTTTCGTTCCGTGTTCAATATCTTTTCTTAATTGCACATTATCTTTAAGAATCTTGACATACTCCGGCTCAATCATTTTTTCTTTCTTGACAAAAATTTCTTCCATTACTTCCGGCGTTTCTTTTGGTGTAGGCGGAGGCATTCCGTAAAGCATTAACGCTGCTTGTGTCGGTGTTAAAATGGCATAAAAACAATCTTCCATGCCCATTGTTTTTAACGTTCGTTTAACCCTAGTAATACTCTGCTCACCTGTACTCATGAACAAATCAATCGCTTCTCGACTTGGTTTAATCCTACCCATTCTTAACAACTGTTTCCAGGGCATGAAAATTCCTCGGTCGTAAAATGGCACGCCATCTCTTAACAAAGTAAAAATGATTGGATTAGCTTCTTTCAATGAATCCCAGAAATCGGTTAAGATGTAGACTTGAATGTTTAATTTATTCTTAATCCCGGTCATCTCCCCTGCTTCAACCCCCATCCCAATAATGATTGCTCTTAACTTATCCTTTAGCTCAACTCGGGTCATTTTCTTGACATCAGTATCATCAATCACAATCCAGACATCAATGTCAGAAGTTGCCGTGGCTCTTCCTTGTACTAAACTACCGGCTAAAACATAAGATAAAATGTACTTATCAAACTTCTTCGTAACCATCGTTTTATGAATTTCAGCAATCTTAATTGCTGCGAGCATTCCCGTATCATGAATCGGCGCACCTAATGAAATTAATTTATTTAGTTCATACTTTGCATCATAACAGTTCATCCAAAGATCAGTTAATAGAACACTCTGCGGTTGAATATTTTTATCAATTTCTTCAGCCATTTTCTTAATAATTGAAGAGAACTTGTGATGAAGCTCATCTTTAGTCATCTTTTTAGAAGTGGTATCATCAACCAGAACTAATAAACTAATTTTTTGTTCATCAGGAGATTTTGTCTTTTCTTCTTTTTCAGCTTCTATCCCCTTTTCTCCTTTTTTAGAAGCTGCTTTCTCTGGAGGAAGCAAAGTAATCCCAACAATATAATCACCGAATTTTTCAAGAACTTTAGATTTAAATTTGTCTAATTTTGTTTTTAATGTTTTTAATTTCTTCTCTAATTCAGGAGGTAATTTAGGAGCTCCAGGGGGTAATTCCGCTTCAACATTTTTCTTTTCAACAGGTTTAATCGTTTGAGGTTTAACTGATTTTTTACTTGATTTAGCTTTTTTACTCATTTATAATCATCTCCATGGGACTTATTTATATAGTGAAGAATATATATACTCTATCCAAATATAACTGTTTCCCTACTAGGTGAGACATTTTGATCATAATATTAAGAAAGGAAATATTTAAATATAAAATTAGTTTAAATAAGTAAATGGCAAAAAAAGAGAGTAAACCAAGCAGTATTGATGATTTATTAGCTAATTTAAAAAATGAGCATTCTAAAGACCTTGATGCCTCATTTAAAGCTCATGATGCGTTTAATAAAGAGGAAAACCAAAATCACCTTTACAATAATATTTTTATGCCTGCCCAAAAAGGTTTATATGATGGTATTGTTGGCGAACTAGATAAAATCTTCAAAGATGATTCTGCCAGCGTTCATAATAAAGAAAAAGAGATTAAACAAGCTGTTACAGCTGGATTAACAAAATATTTTGATAAAACACAACCAAGTATAACTAAGGCGATTAAAGATTTAGGTATGGATGCTGATGAAGCTTATGATCACTTAACAGGTGCTTATGATACTCATGTTGGAGCTGATGGTAAAAAAATTGCTAGTATTAGGTTATTAGCCACAGCAGCTAAAAATAAAAAAGGCAAAGTACACCAAGTCAAGAGATTAATACCAGGAATTACTGATAAACATATTGATAGTGCTCTTGAACAATTAGGAAATCAACATTTAACCCATCATTTTAGTAAGTATCATGGCGCTGAGATTGCTGCTTATATGAAACCAAAATTGGAGAAAGAAGGATTTGAGATTAAAGATAAAGTTGGTTTTGCTCGAGGAGATCTTGGAGACATGTTAGAATTACGTAAATCAATCTTAGAGAAAAAAGATCACAAATATTTAAAAAAAGCTGAGAAAAAAGATTAAAAAAATAACTATTCAAAATAACCTTCCACTTCAGCAAAGTCAAAATCTAACTCAGCTTCTAAAGAATCTAAATCATCAAACTCAGTTAAACTATCATCAATCTCTGCTTCTTCCATACTATCTGTAGTGATTACACTACTGTCAGTAGTAAGAATTTGTCCTTCATCCACTGATTCGCAACCAATCAGGAAAACCGTTCCCAAAATAAGTAGCAACAAAGATATCGTCATTATTCGTTTCATTTTCATACCTCATTGAAGAAGAATAAAAAAAACTATAAAAAACTTCTTTATCTCTCAAAAGTAGTCTTTTATGTAGTTTCTTCATCATTCTTCAGTTTCTTCTTCAGTAGAGTCTTCTTCATCCTCTTCCTCAGTCTCAGTTTCTTCTTCCTCTTCATCTGATTCAGTAGAGTCTTCTTCCTCTTCGACTTCTTCAACTTCAGCAACAGTTTCTCTTAGGTCTTTCTTGATATCCCGGTATTCTTTCAGAAAATCTCTTAAGATCTCTCGAGATTCTTTCAAGCCGTCACGAACTTCTTTCTCAGCGTCTTTCCATTCTTCAACTTTAATTTCTCCCGCTTTAAACTGTTCGTACTTCTCCTGCGCTTCAGTTTGTAATTGTTGCACTTCTTCCATTTTTGCTTCGAAATCAGCTTGCAGAAATTCCATTTCAGTTGTATCTCCACCTAATTCTTCTACTTCAGCAATCTTTGCTTCTAAAGCAGCATTCATTTCCGGCAGTTTCTCCTCAACCAAATTTTCCAGCCGTGCATTCATCAAACCGGCAATGATTGCTCGTTGCTCTTTTCTAATTTTTTGCCATACTTCTCTCAACTCTTTGATCGCTGCTTTCAGTTCTTCATTAGTAACTTCTTCTTCCGCTAAAGCTTTAACTGCTTCTGTTTTAGCGGTAAGTTCTGCTTCTAATTCAGTTAGAGTAGCTAAAGCTTCTTCTTTTTCTTCTTCAGACATCACTGGAGAATCTTCAATCTTATTCATTAATTTCTCTAAAGAACGTTCAATCAAGTTTCCCATGTTAATCAAATGATTACGCAATCCTTTCCTTAAGCCTTTCTTAACCCCATCACAATCTTCATCTTCTTGACAATCTCTAATCTTTTCTCTTAACTCAACTAAGTTTCCTTTATGCTCTTGAAACTTTTCTTTTGCTTGCTCATACCTTACTTTTGCTTGTTCAAAATTTTTTCGGGCCTGCTCTAATTTCAGCTTTGAATTTTCTAAAATTCTTTTATCTTTTTGGACATTCTGTTTAATCTTTTGAACAACTTTTACTTTTCTCTTTCCGTCCTTTTCTTCTACTACTTCTTCAGTTTCTGTTTCATCTGTTTCTTCAGAAGCATCTTCAGTAGTTTCATCTACTTCCTCTACTACTTCATCTGTTTCGACTGTATCTTCAGCCAACGCCGCCGGGACAATACTTAACATAAAAATCATCAGTACCATCACAGCAGCAATCTTTTGTATCCACTTTGTCATTTTTTTGCACCTCCATGCATCTTTCCTACAGTTCCGGTGTGGAAACAACTTTATAAACATGCTTTCCAATACACTTTAAAAGAAGCTCATTCTTAACGTTTAAAACTTTAGGAAGCTTTATTTTGTCTTAGAATACTTGATGGAGAAAAAATAATTCACATTAAACACAAGGTTTATATTATTAAAAGATTAACCCCTAATTATGAAAAAAGCAATCATTACTGGAGGTAGTAGTGGCTTAGGTCATGAGATTGTTCTTAAATTATTAGAAAAAAGTGTAAAAGTAATTAATCTTTCCAGAACTCCATCAAAATTAGACGTTATCAATATTAAAACAAACCTAAATAAAGATGAAGATATTATTAAAGCAATAAATACAATTAAAAAAAATCATCAAGATATAGATCTCTTAATCCTCAATTCTGGAATGATGCGCCGCCGTTTTATCAGCGAAACAACCTTAAATGAGGTTAATGAACAATTTGCTGTAAATGTTACTGGTGCAATTAAACTTGTTGAAAGTCTAATTAATTTAATCAAAAAAAATAAGGGAGATATTGTTATTATTGGATCTACTAGCTCATTTAAAACTGCTCCTGAACATTCCATTTATTCTTCAGCTAAACATGCACTTTTAAGCTATATTGAATCTCTTCAATTGGAATTAAAAAAAGAAGATGTAAGAATAATAGGATTTCACCCTGGGGGTTTTAAATCAAAATTCCACATTAAGGCTAAATCTGATTTAAAGCAAGAAGATCTGATGGATCCACAATATTTAGCTCAATTAATTATTACTGCTTTAGAACTACCAAGAAACATGCAAATATCAAAGATTATTGTTGATAGAAAGAAACACACTTAATCCTTCCAAAACTTTTATAAACCACTCCCTAAATTAAACTTAACATGACTACGAGAATAGGAACTAAACAACGGAAAACTCGACATAAATACACCCAACACTACCGTCAGAAAGGTAAAGTTCCTTTAAGTCAATATTTTCAAGAACTTAAACCAGGAGAGAAAGTCAATTTAAAAGTCAATCCTGGAATCCAGAAAGGCAGATTTTTTCCTCGTTTTCACGGATTAACTGGAACAGTAACCGGACAAAAGGGTTCCTGTTATCAAGTTAAAATTAAAGATGGTAATAAAGAAAAGGTTTTATATATCCATCCGATTCATTTAAAGAAAGCTTAACTAAAATGGCCCACCCAAAAATCAAAAGATTTTTGAGCACCATTTTAGAGGTAAACATCTAAAATGGCGAACCCCCAATTTGTTGAAGAGAACCCTTTATCCTTAGTCGATGTAAAGACTATTCTCAACAAGATTCAAAAACGGGATGAAGAAATGAACTACCTTTCCAATAAAACAAAAGAATACTTAGACAACTTTGTCCTTTTATCTGAAAAAAAGAAAGATGAATTGAAAAAGAATTTAGAAAATCTTAATCTAACTAGATTAAAATTCGAACATATCATGAAAATTGTTGACTTTCTACCCAAAAACATTGAAGAATTAAAAGTAGTTCTGCAAGCTTATCCTTTAAGCATGCCCAAAAAAGATCAAGAAGCGATTGTTAAAGTCGTTAAAGAATTTGCCACATAGTCAATTCTGAACGCAATTTTTATTAAGTTATCAAATATCCACACTAAAGATGATACCAGAACAACCAAAAATCCGGGAAGAGCACGCCATTATCCTAGATTTTCTTCCCCATGGTTATCCGTTTGAACAAGGAACTATGAAAACTCCTATTGCTCAAGGTTTAGGTAAAGAACATCTTACTTTACTAGAACTAATTCCGAAAAAGGACGTCTTTTTACAACCTCACCATGAAGCTTACATCGGCGAGGGAAAAAGAGATGAAATTCATCACATAAAAGGACGTATTCCTATTGAAAAGCTTACCACGACAGCTAAAAACGAATTAAAACATGCCGTAAAGAAAGTTGTTGAAACCTATGAAGCCAAATTTGTCGCTTTTTTCAATAAGGCTCAACCATTAAGTATGAGAATGCATCAATTAGAATTACTTCCAGGATTAGGTAAGAAACACATGTGGGAAGTTATTGATGCTCGAAAAGGCAAACCTTTTGCTAGTTTTGAAGATTTAAAGAACCGCGTTAAACTTTTACCTGATCCTAAATCGATTATTATTAAACGTATTTTAGCTGAGATTGAAGGCAATGAAAAGTATAAGTTGTTTGTGGGATAAAGTTTATATATTATTTATTGTTTTTTATCAATTAGGATGAATTCTAGATGTTTAGGGGGAAAATAAAATGACATACAATGTTAAAGTAATATCTGGTTCAGAAAGACCAAAACTAGACTATACTACTGGAAAAGATGGACACTTAGCTTCTGAACAATATAATCTTGCCTTAGATTATTTGCGAAAGTTACAGGAACAAATCAATGAAGCAGGAGAAAATTCAGAACTAGTTGATATAATTGGAAAAGAATTATATGCTTTTGCTAAAACTCTTCCCGACCCAGATAAAGAAAAAGCAATGGAGACAATAATTAGAGAAAACTAAAGTTTTTAACTTTGGTTAATCCTGGAAGTAAATAATATGGCTCATGCAATAATGTTTGATTATAGTCCAAATGCAGATTCATCAAGAGTAAGAAGATACGAATTAATCATTTCAGAAAAAAATATTCGCAATATTGAAAGAGATGCTCGCAATGTTGCTGAACTTGGAGAAAATATCATCAGAGTAGGATATAAAGAAATTAACTGTACCCCAGATGAATACACCAATAATTTGAAATTAGCGTTTGATGGAATTTCTTTAATCAGTAACAATGGAGATAGAAATCTTATTTTTCCATTATTTGAGATGAGAAGGAACGCTGAAGTTCTTTTAGAAGAAGAATGTTATATTAGAGATTAATAACATACATTTAAATATTTCTTTTATTTTACCTTTCTTAAAAAATGGTGATATTAAAGATTTATTTATTTCGACATGGAGAAAGTTTCTACAATCGAGATAAAGAATTTACCGGCTGGAAAGATTCTAAATTAACTAAAGCAGGAATTAAAAATGCTAAAAAAGTAGCCCAGAAACTAAAAACTAAAAAATTCCAGATTGCCTATCATACCAGACTAGCAAGATCAAAAAACACTCTTAAAGAAGTTCTTAAATTTCATCCCGAATGCAAACAGATCATCAAAGACGACCGTATGATTGAACGTTCTTATGGAAAATTACAAGGGAAGAAACATACCACAATCATTAAAAAATTCGGCCAGAAACAATATGAAATTTGG
>JAHJDQ010000161.1 GCA_018812355.1 Nanobdellota archaeon
AACTAATTCTAAAGCTAGCTTAAACTTGTTAATAAACTCCTTTTTGTAACCGTAAGAATCAGCCAGCCCTAAAAAAGTTAATTTATCCATAAAAAGTGAAATGTTATCCTGTTTTAAAAAGATTTAGGGTTAAAGTTCTCATAATTTATTTTCTAAATCTTAAGATTATATTAATTAAAAATGATAATCCAATAATAATTAAGACTGAAAATTCATAATCATACTTAATTAAGGTACTGTAAATAGAATCCTGTAGCTACGATGATGAGCATTAAAGTAATCATTGTTAAAACAACGTATAATATAATTGTATTTCGATCCATTTTTTCACCTCTTTGTTAAGATCTCTTCTATTCTGAGCAAACGATTGTACTTTAAATTGCGTTCTCTGGCCGGAGCGCCGGCTTTGATTAAATTAGTGCCTAATCCTACGGCTAAATCGGCGATAAAAGTGTCTTCTGTTTCTCCGCTTCTGTGTGAGACCATCACCTGCCAGTTATTTTTGTAGGCTAATTGGGCTGCGGCAATTGCTTCGGTTAACGTTCCGATTTGGTTGACTTTTAATAAAAGACAATTACAACTGTTTTCAGCAATCGCTTGATGGATTCTAGTGATGTTTGTTACGGTTAAATCATCACCAACAATTTGAATCTTAGTTTGTTGTTTTAGTTTAGCAAAACTTTGGAAATCATCCTGATGAAACGGGTCTTCGATTGAAATAATCGGATATTTTTTAATTAATTTAAGATAATATTTAAGAAGTTTTTCTT
This sequence comes from Nanobdellota archaeon, assembly GCA_018812355.1. GTDB lineage: Archaea > Nanobdellota > Nanobdellia > Woesearchaeales > GW2011-AR9 > JAHJDQ01. The sequence goes on from JAHJDQ010000161.1 coordinate 771, forward strand.
TGGTTAGTTTTTTTCCATCAATTTTGTATTTGTTATTATTGTAAAATTCAGAAGCAGCACAGTCTAAGGCAAGATCAACTTTTCTGGAGTGGCCGGATTTAGCGATGGCTAGTTGAATTAAAGCAAGGGCTTGTTCTGTATTTTTGAGATTAGGAGCAAAGCCACCTTCATCACCAACAGTAGTGTTATGGTATTTTTGGTTTATTATTTTTTTTAATGTATGATAAACTTCACTACCGATTCTTAAGTTTTCTTTGAATGATTTTGTATTGGGCACGATCATGAATTCTTGGATTGCTAGTTTATTCTGCGCATGTTTGCCTCCGTTAAGAATATTAAAGAATGGTCTAGGGAGAGATTTCTTTCTTTTGATAAATTGGTTAAGGTATTGGTATAAATGGAGATTTTTTTCTTTGGCGGCTGCTTTGGCTACTGCTAGTGAAACGGCTAAAGTTGCATTAGCTCCTAACTTTGATTTGTTATCAGTGTTGTCTAAATTAATCATTAGTTGATCAATTTCTTTTTGTTTGTAAATGTTAATCTTTTTTATTTTTGGAAAGATTATTTTTTTTATATTCTTTATTGCTTTCTGAACACCTTGGCCATGGTATCTTTTTTGATGGTCTCTTAATTCTAACGCTTCATGCTTGCCAGTACTTGCTCCACTAGGAACGGAAGCGGTGACAGTGTGTTTTTTAGTGCTTAGTTCTACTTCAACTGTCGGATTACCTCGACTGTCAAGAATTTCTCTGGCGGTGATTTTTTTTATGTGTGGCATTTTTATGTAAAAGTTTCTTCAATTGGAGTATTAGGTAAATTGAGGTAACTGTAACCGTCAGCATTAACGTTGGGCATAAAATATTCATCCATCCGGCTAGTATAACTGTTACCCTCATAAGCATAAACATGAATATCTTCCCCAGCCACATCGACAACAATGAAAGAATTTTCTTGTTGATTTTGAGCACCAGCGGGAAGTGCTCTTGCTTCCACGACCGCACCAACAAAAATGTTATTAAGATTATTTTTAACTCCTTTAAAATAAACGTGTTGATGGGCATTGAACCAATAAAGGTTATCTGTATAACCATCAATGATTTGCATGATTTCTCTACTAGAACCAATAGAAGTTTCAGGATGACTATCAGCATTGGATAAGGGATACAAAGGGACATGGGAGAAAATAAAGAAATAATCTGCATTAAGATTGCGATTGAAATCATCCCTGAACCATTCCAACATCTCACTGTTAACATTGTCAGATCCGTCTAAGATTATGAAATGGTAATCATTTCTACCTTTTTCGATGTCAAAAGAATAATAAAATGGATAATTATTAATACTATAATCAAAAGGAGAATGTTCTGTCCAAAACTGTTGGTAAGCAGTTTCCATGTTTTGGCGATTACCACTACTTCCAATGTCATGATTTCCGGGAGAAGGATAAATATTAGTTGAGATATGATCAACAAAAGAAGATTCAAAACCGTTCCACATCTCATCTAAAGTTCCAGGATCACTTGAGCTAGGATTCCCGCTAGCAATCATGTCGCCATTGAGAACAACTAAATCTGGATTAATGGAATCAATGGCACGAGCAGCATTAGGAACAGAACGGCTATACTCATGGTCGCCATAACTAGGATTAAGATCAGAAGCGACAACGAAACGGAGACGTTCTCCCTCACGGACAGTAAGCGAACCCGATGAAGTTCCGCTACTGCTGCTAAAACTTAAATAATTTGGTTCTCCTCGATAATGACGTGAGGAACAGTCTCTTGAGGAAGTGCCATCAGAGAAATGAGCCGCACATTGACCGGGACTTGAAGATATATCTGATTGTACTTGAACGGGATCATAACCGTCAAGATTCCAATTAGGAACACAAACCCAATTTCCATTATCTAATTGTAAAGGTTGTTTTCTACCATCACATTGTGGCCTAGTAGAAGTTCGTGGGTTTAAACTACATCGGTGGGCAAAATGAATCCTTGCCCCAATTTCAAGAGCCCCTTGGTGCTCTTCCCCAACACAAGCGAGAAATCTTAAAGCTGAGAGAACACATCCCCTTCTTGATGAAGCATCCATTCCGGGAGTAGCAGGTATTGTTGTTGCAAAATTAGCATTCCACCCATCTGAAGCAACAACGTCTTTAATTGTATTACCATATTCACTAGAGTGAACTCGATTAATCACTACTTGAGCAATGGCTCCTCTTTCTTTATTCCAACCAGTACCACAACTTCTTTCTTGAGCAAGAATTCTTGTCAAATAATCAACATCTTCAACATAATCAGAACCAAAATTTTCTCTGACAAAAGTTCTGATCCCATCGGGAGAAGCAGTTCTTAAATTATTAATACTTTCAAGATCGATTGTTCCGGTTGTTTCAATTGCTCCAGTCGGGTCTGGATCATAAAAAAGCCATTCTTGCTGTTGAGGATACCAGACTTCATCGAGATGACTGCTGCCGGAAGAATCAGCAAATCTTAACCAGACCTCGTCAATCTCGAGACATTTAGAAGAACTACTACAAGAAAAAGAGACTTCTCCCAAATCAATGGGAGTGGTGGTGATAGCAGCGGAAGGAGAACCACGAACTACATCTTTAGCAACTACTAAAGATAATGTCAAGAGGATAAAAATAATAGTAACTAGAAGAAACAAGTACTTTTTTGTATTAAAATTAATAATCTTCATCTTCCATCAAAAAATGTTTTGTTAAAGTAATCTTTTTTCCTATAGAGGGATTTTCTAAAAATAATTCAAAAGTATATTCACCAGTTTCTTCCTCAGGACCGATAATAAAAAAATCTTTAAAATTAATTTCTTCTTTATTTTTATTGCTAGGTAAATTAAAATAAAAATTTTCTTCCTCATTAACATCAAGAAGAATTTTTCCACTAGGACTGAGCAAACGATAATTTTCAATCAAAAAGATTTCATTATTGGAAGAACTACTCTCAACAACAAACCTAAAATAAACACTATCTCCTAAATAAAATAAATCTCCCGGTCGAACACAATCATAATTCTCATCAACATAACCACAAAAATCAAACTGTTTTAAAACTAAAGTACCACTTCTGCCAATAGGAAGAAATTCTGTATTAAGAACACTGATTTCTGCACCACTATCTTTAGTTTTGATCACACCAGATTTAACTAAAAATAATATTGTTGCACTGATCAGTACTGCAAGAACTAAAAAAATCATGATTTCAATGATAACTTTTCCTTGTTTGTTCATTATTTAATCAATCTCCACTCTCTTCATTTTCTCCACATTGAGCAGGTACAACGTAATCCTCATCAACCTCTCCCATTTCCTGAGCAACTTCACATAAATACTGCTCAATTTTCTGATATTCTCCCGTAATAGTGACGGAAGTAGGATAAGGATCGACTTGTTCATCATGGAACATTCTTTCGAAGAACAATCTTAACAAACTACTGATTTCGCTGCGCTTTCTTTCGATTCCGCCGTCCATAATATAACTAGCAATCCAGTAATAGACGGCCTCGGCATCATTAAGAGTAGCTTCCCGACGAGCAGTAACCGCTTGCGCCCGGCCCATGACCAGATCATAATCTCCTCTCATAAAGTCTTCATGCATTTCACTAGCGAGAGCAACTTCAATCGCTTCGGCTTGTACTCTGACTCTTTGCGGATGATGATTTTTACCAACCTGCGTTGCCGGAACTAAAGTGTCCGTACCGTAACAGCCAGTCGCGCCAGGTTGTAATAATTGAACTTCCAGATTAAGATAATTCTCACCTTCAGAAGAGTAAACTCTGCCAACATCAGTCCGGTAAGCACACTCCCCATTATTACGGCCAAGGTTATCTAGTTTTAAATTAAACCTAAATCCCTCAAATTCTAACACCGCTTCATTAATTTGTTCTAATGTTAATTCACGTTGATTAATTTCATCATTAACTAAATAACCATCTTCAATATCGTAAGGTTGTTCAGCCGTAACTTCTCCCCTCTCTACTTGAATAGTATATTTATCATTGTCTTGATAATTATATTCAAACTCAACCCGTTGATCATTTTCTACATCTTCTCGGTCCGGTCGAGGGCTAAGAACTTGCCGATCACATCTTACATCATTACCAGTGTTTGTAAGTGTGGCAATGCCGCCGCCGCCGAGCATCACTTCATCAACAGTTCCTAAGGAAAACGGTCGAGAGTAAGGGCCGATTAAGCTTTCCTGTAAGGGTAAGATTTTATCACCGACTTGATTACGGGTTTCACTAATTTTTAAACAGGCCGAATCTTCGCCTAAATTAAGATAAGTTTTGATAATCACTTCATCACCCGTAATAAAAAGATTAGGCGTGCTCTCACAATCAACCCACTCGTCATTACGTTTATCATAACAGCGCACGAAAGGTGGTTCAATGTAAGACTGGCCGCTTTCAAAAAGGGTGCGTAATTCTGGACAAATAAATCGGCCACTGCCGCCGTCAACGTAACATTGGATAAAACCAGGACTTTCAATATGACTAATTGGGAAATAGTATTTAGCACCGTTACTTGTTTGAAATCCTTCATCGAAACATTCCTGCGGATCCTCTCCTTGTTCTAAAAATAAGTCAACGACAACATGATCATAACGATAATTCGAGGAAACCCTTAACGGCGACTCAATCGGGAAATCGTACATTTGTAATCTAGTAATCTCGCCGAACCTTCTTCCACCAGGAACTTGGTATGATCTTTCTCCAGCGAAAGTACTCGCTTCTACTTCATCAATCTGTAAACAGTCACAACCCTGACCGTCACAAGATTGATCAATTCCAGGATTACCTAAATCTTCAATACCAACACATTTTAAATTAATGTTATACCCTCTAATTTTACAACCAGGCATAATCATTCCACCCAAGTTATAGCTGTAAGTGGCGGTTCCTCTACTGGGATCATAAGTGGTTAGTTCTCGGTTAGCGGTCGTGAAATAAATAGAGGATTTTATCGGTACGGAGTAAGCTGCTTCGGTAATTAAGTCAAGATCTAAAATGGGTACGTCATAACCAAAGAAGCCGAGACACATTGACTGAGCTAAACCTTCTGACTGAGCACCAAAATAATCTTCGGCGGAAGCGCCGTAATCTTCCCTAATTTCTTGTTGGGAAGAGGAAATAGTATCGGGAATGGCTTGGCGGAAAGCGTCCCAACCGGCTTCAATTCCGGTTACTTCTTCTTCCTCTCCAGCATCAGCATAAACTGAAGGTGAACAATCATTTAAAATTGCCGAAAGGCCGCGATAAATTAAACCACAAACATGTTGGGTAAAGAAAGCTTTACACATGCCCGCATCATGTAATTCATCAGTCTTCGCTTCAATAATACAGTTTCTCAGTCCAACGAGAAAACTTTGTAGCATTGTTAAGTGGGCATTAATTTTAGGTAGACATAAAGTCTGGAAAGCTCCCCAGGTTTCTCCCGGATCGACTGTAGTAGAAGTCATATCAGTCATTTCACTTCTAAAATTATCAAAACCATAATCTAAACCGAAAGCAGCGGTAAAGTCCCTGCCACCATAATAACGCCATTTTGGATAACACGTTCCGGCATCGCCGCCTTGACAAGTTTGAGTTTCTCCGCCTGTCTCTTTAAATATTTTATCTTGACGATAGATCCATGGTTCGGAAAAATCTTCTTCTGCTTTCAAAGCTTCTCTGGGCATCTGATTAGTGTCAGTAGCACCTCGACCATACTGTTCCAAATCTTCCTCTTCACAAACACATTGGTATAATTGTTCTGTGTTTGTATCAATGAAACAATCTCGAGTATAACCAACAGCAATTTGTCCTTCGCGCATTGGCTGATCACGAACGTTAAGTAAATTAACATCCCTTCCGTCTATCTCTTCACGATAACAAGGTCCATTGCCAGAAGATTTACTGTCTCCAACTACTGCTCCGGTGATTATTTCTCCGGGAGTGGCTACATTTCCGGTACAAGCTTCTTCCAAAGGACGATTACCAATATAACTATACGGTTGACTGATTTCGCCAGTAATAATCTCACAACGCTGAGCAAAATTATTTTCTTCTTTACAATTATAAAGATATTCATTATCATCAGGAAGTCTAACATTAAAACCTCTTCCTGCACAATCAGCTAATGTTGTACTTGATGAGGTAACTTCTGGTGGATTATCAACATCTATGCCATCTGTAACTGCCTGGAAGCCATCACGTTGCCTGCATTTACTAGCACAATTTCTTGCCTCAGCAACACAATAATCTTCTGAACCTTCCGGTTTGTAAGCATAAAGAATTGGTGGCAAGATTCCTCCTACATCACCAAAGTCTTGCAAAGGTGATAAACGATAAACACCGCGATCAGTGAATTCAGGATCGTTATCAGAAATTCTTAGACCATAACGGTAGCCTTCATAAAGATAACATTCGTTAGGAATATCGCCACTCATAATACTTTCACCTAAAGCAGCGTTCTCTTCGAGATCTTCTCGACAGTTTTCAATTTTTCTTAATTGAACACAATTACTCGTTGCTGCACACATATCTTGACTAACCTGCACTGCTCGCACATCTTCATATTCAGCTTCTGCAGTCCAACCAGCCGGAACTTCTCGACAGAAAAAACGGTCACAAGTAAACTTATAGAGTTTATCAAGCGTTGATTCAAAACTCCACGCTCCGGCCGTACCTGGACATTTTTCGGATAAAGAATTTAATTCAGATGGTAATCTAGAATTAGGACGGCCTCTTAATTCACTCCAGTCTTCAATCGTACTATCTAAAAAAAGATTGTCTTGATCATCAACAGAAGGACAACCATCTTCACCAACACTGGTAATCGCTTCCAAATAAGACTGAAAGTTACGGTACAGTTTAGCAATAAACTTAACGAACATGGAAATACCACAACTTACTCCGGCAACGATCATTGCCGTTTCCAAAATCGGTTTAATATCTTCAATCGCTTGAATCGTCCAATTTAAAGCAGCTACTCCCTGGTCAGCTAAAAAATCTGGAACAAGGTCAGAACTGTCGATAGGGATATCAACAAAATAACCTAAGTCATAACAAGAAGCTTGAATTTTTCTCTCACCCATACCACCATCAGGTTCTCTCTCTCGATAAGAAACTAAAATTTTAAGAGGAATTTTTAACTGCCGTTTCTGAAAATCATCCCAGAAGTCATCTTCAGTATCTAAAAAATCATCCGCTCGCTGTAAGTTTCCAGTAACATAAAAAACTGAATTATCACTATTACCGTGCGGAACTAAGCGTGATAATAACTGACAGCCCAACTTATAATCGTCTTCTTCTGTATTCTGTCGGGTGCAGGCTTTCTCAAAATCTACCCGCATAATTTCATAAGGTTCCTCAACTTGACCATCAGCATTAGTTACGGCAACCTGGCCACCTTTATACTCCACTTGAAAAACAGCGCCGATTGTTTCACGGCCTTCTTCAATTAACTGCGGATCTAAACGGAACGGCTGCGGCGGGAAGTCAGGATGAGGAGCAATATCAAAAGCAAAATTTCCAGAGTAACAAGTATTGACATGGACAGTCTCTTCATCATAGCCAGTTTTTCCCGTACTGTCTTCAGCAATGACATAAATGTTGTAAGTTTTTTGTTGTTCTTCACCGTAATCTTCGAGACTAGGAACTAAGACATCTTCTAAGCCAGAAGGAACTTCTCGAGGCGCTAATTCTTCTAAACTAGAAAAGATCGGCGGAGGAAAGCTAATTTCAGTAAACTTAAACTTACCTTCTGAATCAGCAGTAGTTTTTTCCTGAGCGCGATCAAATTTAGCATTATAGTCGTCAACTCGGGGTTGATAGATGTAAAGATAAACCGTAGCCCCAGGCTCGGTTTCTCCAGTAATATCAGTTTCTGCTCTTCCCTCATAATATTCTCTTCCTTTAGATAATTCAATCTGGACTTGCGGCGGCCGTGTATCAGAAATAACTGTAAACTCTTCTCTCGTTTCCCAACCGGCTTCATCCTGAGCAATAATTTCAATTTTGTTTTCGCCTTCTTCTAAACTAACTTCTTCATCAATTACTGTACCAGTTAATTGTGCAATAGAACGGTTATTAACCAGAATTTCAATGGAACTATTCTCGGAAACTGTGCCTTTAATCGGAATTCTATTTTCTCCAGTTAAACTAGGTATCGGCTCTAAAGTTAATTCTGGTCTACTGGCATCGGTAAAAATTGTTCCTTCTAAAAAAGCAATATTTCCTGCAGCATCTACTGCTTCGACTTTAACAAGATTTGTTGTATCAAGTTCTAAAAGTAGATTAGAGAAAGAAAAGATGGCAGTGGTAGAGTTCTCTTCCGCTTCAGCTACAGTTGAAGTTCTGAAAACATCATTAACATAAACATTAACAGTTGCTCCTGCTTCACTAGTACCAGTTAACTCCAAGCTATTACCAACAACAGATGCGGGAAACTCAACCGTTAAACTAGGCGCTGTAGTATCAGGAGCTGGAGTAGTAAAAGAATAATAACTGCCACTATTATCATCGGTAAGATCGCCACTTTCTACACCATAATAATAAGTACTTTCTGGATTAAGAGTGGTCAAAGAAATTTGATGGTCAGTTACTTGGGCAGCATCACCTAAACGTTGCAGATTAGTTTGTTCTAAGCCGTAATTAACAAAACTGTCAGCTTGTTCGTCAGTTTCCCATTTAACAAGGGCAGAATTTTCGGTAAGATCTTCAACTCGGACATTAGATATTTCTAAAGCACTAACCAAAGGTAAGTTGATAAAGAGCACTAGGACTAACAAAACAAAAACATTTCTCAACACTCCTTTTTTATTCATCATTCTTGTTTTTTATTTTTTTATTTTTTTATTTTATTTCGGGAAGGGGAACAAGTTTACTCTTCTCTTTCAAATCAGAAAGTAAAGCAAACTGTTCTTCTTCACTAGCGCTACGTTTACTAACAATATGAATGACAATCTCTTCCGCTTGTTCTAATTCATCCCAATCAACCAACCAAGTACTTTGGTAACCGCCAACAAAACCATCATCAGAAAATACTTGCACATCTAAATCATAAGTGAAATCGGCTTGAGCTAAAAACTCGGCTTTTTGTAATAACAAAACATTTTCGTCAAGTTGCGGGGAAACAATAAAGTCTGATTGATGGAAAGGTTCTCCCAATAGCTGGGAGTTAGTATCATTCTTGTTAAAAACTAATTTCAAAGCGGCCATTTCTTGATCAGAAATCTCCACTCCTGGTCCGAGAGTTTCTCCAGAAAGTTCGTGGCGGACGATGCTAAATTTTTCTAAGGGAACTGCTAACAAAGGCACTAAGTTTAGTTCAGACATCGCGCCATTAGTAGTGACGACTCTAACCCAATCATCTTTATAGCCTTCTTTCTGGGCGCGAATAATCCCGCCGACACAGTAAGGGAAATCGAAAATCTGCCCAGCTTGATAACCAGAGTTAGCAAAATCAAATTCAGTTTCTCCTAGCTCACAAGCATGACGGAGACAAGTAAATTTAATATGGACATCTTCGAGAGGTTCGGTAAAATAAACTTCTTTGCCATTATCAATCAGTTCCCAAGTTAAGACAGTCATGGGAATTCGTTTATTACGGCAAAATTCGTTATCGCTGACAAAGCTAGTTGTCGGAGGAAGCTTTGGTTCTACCTCTCCCGCACGATTAGCAAGATTATTAATTAAGTGAACAGTGAAAGCAAGATTAAAATTATAGCCAGTAGTGGTATCTTTTACCCTGACCATGACTGGATAAACAACATCGTAAGTAAATTTCCAGGTTTGGACACATAAATAAGAGATTAAGTCATCGCCGCCCATCATTCCGCTGAACATTTTGCCACCCTGAGAGGGCGAGACTTGGAAAGTAAAGGGATAGTTATTATCATAATTAAAAACAACATCAACTTGAGGCATGACAAAATCATTACCTAAGTCCCATTGATAATGACTTTGGTAATAAGGAAATTGGTCAGGAAATTCAATAATTTCTGTTCCGCTAACTTTTAATTGTTTTAAATTTACGCGGAGGAGGTCTTGTAAAGTGTTCTTGGCATCATTAACATTCCATTCTTTTCTCTGGCAACTCAATTCTAATCCGGCTGCCGGGACGTTTGGATGTTCTAAAGCAATTAAATCTTGAGTAAGATCTTCCAACTTTAATTCTAACATTTCTGTTTCAACAATTCTAACTGCAGTTTGATGAACTCGTTTAAGTTTAATTTTAGATTCAGCAACATGATTGATTACTTCACTAACCACTTCGCCAGCTTTATCTCTAACCTCAACGTCCCAATGAACATTGAAGACAACTTTTGTGTCTGAGGATTTTGTGTCAGCAGTAAGATCACTTTTTTCAATCAAATCATAAGTACTCAGGAAAGCTTCTTGAGAGAAAAGACAATCTCGTAAATTTTCTTCAATGTAAAGGTTAATTCTTTGTTCAATTTGTTCTAAAGAAGGAATGTTTTCGCTTTCGTGATAAGCCCAATAGGGAACGACATGCATCGGAGAAAGTTTTAAGTGGCGATCAGGATCTTCGGCAATTCCTAAAGGAACGTCAATATAACCGCCTTGTAAACCAATTTGGTCAAGAGCCTCTTCACCCAGGTCAAGAAGACAAGAAGTAAGAAAACTTTCCACTTTGCCCTTTTCGGTAGGGATTGCTTCTTCAGATTCAAACTTAATCACTTCTTGTTTAAGCGCAATAATTAAACCTAAAGCTAAGAGTAAAATAATACCAATGATAATGAAAACTGTGATCTGTCCTTTCTTATTAAAATTCTTACGATGAGAAAATCTAACTTTATCTACCTTGTACCTCTTTTTATACATGGGTAAATGTATTTTATATATACTTATAAAGGTTACGTTCTATGATATTTCAAATAAAATTAAATATTTTTATTTGATATGCTAAAGTATAGTTTTACTTTGAGCATATTTTGGAAAATAATAAGAATAATAAGAAACTAAGTTAAAATTCAACCAATATAACTCATGTCTTTCTTTTTGGCCTGGGCTCCCGCTGGAGTAGATTTGTCTTCTGAAAGCCATTCTTTCGTTTTTTTCATTAATTCTTTTTCAACCTGAACAATTTCTTTACTCATCTTTTTCAGATCAAGGCCGTAATTAAATTTCTTTTCAATTACCCTGAGCAGTTCTTTCGCACCCTTAATTCCTAAGAACATTGGATGGCCAAAGGTTTCGGCAAGTAAAGAGACGCCTTTAACCCCTCTTCTTTTACCTAAGCCAAGCAAAACTCCTGATACTCCAACAATCGGACCAACCACACCAAAAATGTTTTTCTCGACAAGCATCCCTTTTTTGATGTATTGTTGGAATAATTCTTTATCATTAGCTGTACAGTAAACTTTTGGCTTTTCAGGAACTTGTTGCAAGCCGATTCCTCCAGTAGTAACGATTTCGGTACAAGCATATTTTTTAGCAATCTTAATAATTTCTTCACAAAAACTGTAACAGCTTTCTTCATCAATCGGTTGAATGTCTCCCGTGAGCAGAAGTAAATCTGGTTTGCCTTTGAATGTTTTATAATAAATCTCTAATTTTGGTGTTTCCACAAGATTTTCTTCATTAACAAAAACAGAATGAGGGAATTTGTGAGAGAAAAAAGTGTATAATTTTTTTGCTTTGAACTCTTCGATTAAGAAATCAACGGCAATCTTACCAACATTACCAATACCAGGTAGGCCTTCGATAAAAACTGGTTTGTTTAGTTTTGGTTCTGTTGTTTCAGTTGTAATTTCCCACTCTGATTTCATGTACTATTTAGAATGTTTTAAAGTTTATAAGGTTTTGGATAATATGCGAGGGACGAGGTTCGAACATTTATTCATTTAACACTTTTAATCGTTTCAATAATTGTTCGAAAATAATGTTTTTCTTTTTTGTCGTTAAAGAAAATAATACTTTAGAAATCATCGCTCTGGAAACTGTAAAAAGATAATTTAATTTTATGACACTGTCTTTTACTGCCCCCTCTTTTTTAGTAAGGGGAATACCTTTCATATTGCAATTACTGGTTACTCCAGCAACAATAATATTATTAAATTCCTCAAAGAGAACAACAGCAGGTCGCACCTTAATTTCAAATGTATCGGTAAATTGTACTTTTGTTAAGACCACATCACCAGGTTTAAGCATGCTCCCAAACCTCATCCTCCTGATTATCCCAAAGCTCTTTCATTTTTGGCTGTTGAATCTTATGTAAAAATTCATCATACTGATTTGTTTTTTTGGCATACTTAAAAAAAGAGATCATTTTAGCAATCACTTCATTATAAGTCTGGCGAGGATGTTCTTTGACTTCTTTTAGAGAGTGAAGTACCGTTTTGTTCAATTGAATAGTGGTCATTTTCCCCATTATACATCACTTATAATTAGTATATAACTAGTTATATATAAACCTTTCTAATAAAAATGCGAGGGACGTGACTCGAACACGCGCACCCACTAAGGGACTGGCCCCTCAAGCCAGCTCGTTTGACCACTCCGACACCCCCGCATAATTAAGTAGAATCAAGAATTCTTTTTTAATGTTTTTAATTTATTTACTTCTTCAATATCAATTTCTGGACAGAAGCCATGATAATTACATTTCATACATCTGTAACCAGTACCGCCAATCATCCCCATCAAAGAAGGTTGGATGTCTAAACTTTTACATTTAGGACAGTAAGGAACATACTTTTCTGTTGATTTTTTTAAATTAAACATGTTTCACCTTGCTCACAAATTCATTTCCCTCAATATAAACTCGCCATTGTAATTCAAGGGCGTCTTTTATTCCCACTCTAGAACTTTGACCAATTTTCTTGACGACAAAACCATCATCAAATAGTTTTACTTCTTTCCCTAATGGCAAACCATTCAGATTTTTGTTAATTCCTAAAGCTTGGCATAATTTACCAGGGCCAGAACACAAATTTGTTATTTTGGTTGTTTTTCTATTTAGTTTTAATTGTTCAATATTGTTTAAAGGTTCAACAGCCCGAATCAAGACTGCACCGGGTTTTTCATCTTCCGTCGTAAAGTTAAGACAATTATACATGCCGTAAATTAAATAGACATAAACATGACCATAAGTAGCATACATTAAATTGCTTCTTTCTGTCCGTTTGAAAGCGTGAGAGGCTGGATCTTGACCATAAGCTTCTGTTTCGACAATTCTAGCCAAAAAGCCTTTGACAGAAATTATTTTTCCTAACAATTCTTGGGCTACTTTAAGCGTATCTTGAGTAAAAAATGATTGCGGTAATGATTCCATCTTTAGAAGAGAAAAAGGATGAATTAAAAAATGTTCTGATTAATGATGAGAATTGTACTAAGACAAAAGATCATTTATATCATAAGTAACCGCATTATCATCACTCCCATATTCTATAATAGTTACTCCACGAGTTGATTCCTCTGGTGCCTGTTCACGAGGAGGATTTTGTGAATGGGTGTATACTCGTAATTCTAAAAAAAGTCTATCTAAACTTTCTTGTTTTGCTCTTTCATTCCATTTAGCAATTTCATAATCGGGCAATGAATCTACAGCTTTCATAACCAAATTGTTATTTAATTAAATATTTAAACATTTTGACACATTTTTGGTTAAAATGAAGAAAATGACAAAAAATAAAGAAAATTGACTTATACTTTTGTATATGCCAGAGAACTAAATTTTTACGAAAATTAAGTTCTCTCCGTATATTCCTGCCAAACAACTTGACAACTGCCTTGAAGACATTTAATCTCGCCCTGACCACAGTCTAAAGTTCCTGGTTCACAGTTCATCGTACATAATAGTCCGGAACAATCCGGTTTGTTAGCAGTGTTAACAGTATCAGTAGCATGGCAACAAGCGTCAGGAACACAATCACGATCAGCAGTACAAACTTTATTTTCTGGAACACTACAAGAAACTAAAAACACGACCAACAATAATAAAATTATTTGTTTTTGAAAACAAATGTTTTCTAAACTTTTCTTCGAAAATTTCATTTTACTCCTCCAAATTAACTTGATGAATATTCTTACCAAAAGGAATACCCCATTTTTTTCCCCAGACATCAACATCAACCCATTCACCATTGAGTTTAATTTTGGAATAAAAATGAATTAAAACTCTTTTACTGATGGCACGGGTGGCTTTGATCTTCATCCTGTTCTTACTTAATCTTTTCGATAAACAACGATGAAACATTAAAGTTTGGATATGGCAAGGCATTCCTCTACCTCTTAATCTCCACATATTAGTAAAAAAAAAGTTTCTCCAAGGATACTTTGCCCAGCAACGGTTAACTTTTTTGAACTTACTACCAATAAATTCATAACATTGAAGAACATATTGCTCCTCGGATAAATGTTTCCAATTGATTTTTTTCCAAGCAACATCAACTTCTTTTAATGTTCTTTTGTAATTGTACCAGTTTAAAGAAATTAATCCTAAACTTCCACCTAAAATAATATCAATCATTTTTATCAATAAACTCTTTTTCAAAAGTTCTGTGCAGGCTAATTTCTCCCCTGAGGTTTTTTGTTAATAATTCTTTAGTTTCTTCTGAAGAATAATTTCCTAAGAGCCAAGATAGTTTGATGAAAGCTGTTTCTGGAAGCATATCTTCACAAAAAAGACAGCCGATGTTAGCAAGCCGAGTGAGATTTGTGTAGACGTGTGTATGTACTGCGCCATAAAGACATTGTGACGTTATGGCAACGATTCCACCATCTGCAATGAACTTTTTTAACAACCCATAATTCTTTAAATTATCCTTGCCAAGATTAGTGGGTGCATGACCTAAACCAGTTCCTTCAATTACAAAAGCTTGGTAGTTTTTAGTAAAAAATTCAAATAATTTTGGATCCATATTTGGATGAACTTTTAACAAACCAACTTTAGTTTCAAATTTATCTTTTAGAATTACTTTGTTGTCCATTTTTTTAGGATAATCTTTTTGTAAAAATTTAATTTCTTTTAAATTTACTAAAGCGATTGGAGTTGTATTGATTGGTTGGAAAGCATCTCTTCTGCTAGTGTGCATTTTTCGTACTTTAGTACCGTTGATGATGGCGCAATTATCGTCATCACTATGTTGATGCAGACAAGTAGCGATTCCTGCGAAATCTGTTTCAGCAATGAATTTGGCAGCACAAATTAAATTTAACCCTGCATCGCTACTACCTCGATCAGGACTACGTTGCGAGCCGACGAGCAGGACAGGAAGATTAATTTTTTCAAAGATAAAAGATAAGGCCGCAGCAGTGTAGGAAAGTGTATCGGTACCATGACCAATAATAATTCCTTGCACATTTTTTTCAGCCCACTTTTTGACTGCTTGAGCAATCTTTTGATAATCAGAAAAGTGCATATCTTCTGACATCATATTAGAAACTAACTCTGTTTCAAGGTTAGCAATATTTTTCAGTTCTGGAAACATTTCTAAAGTATCTTCGGCAGTAAATTTTGCGGTTACTGCTCCAGTTGAATAATCAACTTTAGAAGCGATTGTTCCGCCAGTATGTAAGATGGCGATAGTGGGAAGGGCTTTGTTTTTTTTAATTTCTTTTGGTTCTTTTTTTGGTTCATGAAAACGAACATTCGATTCGTTTTCAGAACTGAAATGAAGTGGTTTCTTCATTTCATGTTCTTTTTTTTCTTCGAGAATTTCAATTTTTGTTACATCTTTTTTTTCAAAACCAAGATTGTAACCATTGTCTAATTTAATAATAACTGTATTTTTGTCTGGAGTTGGCATCAGAATTCCTTCTTCAGTACTTTTTTTGGTTACAATTTTAACTCTATCTCCAGGATGAGGCATAATTGGGCTAATTTCCCTTTATTTAAATATCTTCTGATATATTTTTTAATATCATAATCTATTTAAAAGAGAGATGAAAATAACTAATTTAAACAAATAAGAGGTAAATTAAAATGGAAAATAATGATTATAAGGTTAAAGATATAAGTTTAGCAGAATGGGGTCGGAAAGAAATTCTGATTGCGGAAAAAGAAATGCCCGGTTTAATGTCTTTGCGCGAGAAGTATGGAGAAAGTAAACCGTTGCAAGGAGTAAGAATCATGGGTTCTTTACATATGACCATTCAAACTGCTGTTTTAATTGAAACACTAGTTAAATTAGGCGCTAATGTCAGATGGGCTTCTTGTAATATCTTTTCAACACAAGATCATGCTGCCGCGGCCATTGCTAAAACTGGCGTACCGGTCTTTGCCTGGAAAGGTGAGTCTTTAGTAGAGTATTGGTGGTGTACAATGAAAGCACTTGATTTTGGAGATTGGAAAGGACCGCAGTTAATTGTTGATGATGGTGGAGATGCGACGTTAATGATTCATAAAGGCGTCGAGATTGAGAAAGATCCTTCGTTATTAGAAAAAGATTATTCTGATGAGGGAGAAGATTTCAAGGAATTAATGAAAGCGTTAAAAGAACTTTATGCTAAGAAAAATGATTGTTGGACTAATGTTGCTAAGGAAATTAAAGGAGTTTCGGAAGAAACTACTACTGGAGTACATCGATTATATCAGATGTTAGAAAAGAAAGAATTATTATTTCCAGCAATTAATGTGAATGATTCTGTCACAAAATCAAAGTTTGATAACTTGTATGGTTGTCGAGAATCTTTGGTTGATGGAATTAAACGAGCAACTGATGTAATGTTAGCAGGAAAAGTTGCCGTGATTGCTGGTTATGGTGATGTAGGGAAAGGTTCTGTTCAATCATTGAAAGGGTTTGGATGTCGTATAATCGTTACTGAAATTGATCCAATCAATGCGTTACAAGCAGCGATGGAAGGTTACGAAGTTAAAAAAATGGATGATGCCGTTAAAGAGGGAGATATTTTTGTAACGACAACAGGAAATACTGATGTAATTGTTGATAAACATTTTTTAGCAATGAAAGATCAAGCAATTGTTTGTAACATTGGCCATTTTGATAACGAAATTGATATGAGTTGGTTGGATCATAAATCTGGTGCTAAGAAAGATCAAATTAAACCGCAGTATGATAAGTATACTTTTCCCGATGGACGAGAGATTTATGTATTGGCTGAAGGTCGTCTGATTAATTTGGGTTGTGCGACTGGTCATCCATCTTTTGTGATGTCGAACAGTTTTACGAATCAAGTTCTGGCCCAAATAGATTTATGGACGAAGAATTATGAATTGGGAGTATATGTTTTGCCTAAAAAATTGGATGAAGAAGTTGCTCGTCTGCATTTGGCTAAGTTAGGTGTACAGTTAGAAGTACTATCAGATAAGCAAGCTTCGTATTTAGGAATTCCGAAAGAAGGGCCGTATAAGGCGGAGCATTATCGATACTAATGAAAACTAATGATGTAATAGGACTTGGAAGCGCCTTAATGGACTTTTTGATTGAAGTAGATGATGATAAGTTAATTGAGTTTGATTTGAAGAAAGGGGAGATGCATCTTGTTGAGGAGGAAAAGGCTAAGGAAATTCTTAACAAAATTGAGGAACAGAAATTGAATGTTGAAAATGCTCCAGGGGGGAGTTCGGCTAATACTTTAAGAGGAATAACTTTGTTAGGCGGATCGGCTGTTTTATGTGCTAAAGTAGGAAATGATGAACATGGAGAAAATTATGTGCAGCAAATGAAGGGTCATGGTGTAACGACGAGAATTAACAAACATCACAAAACTACCGGGCATTGTGTTTCTTTTATTACTCCCGATACGGAAAGAACGATGTCCACTTATTTAGGAGCAAGCTTAGAATTGTATAAAGAAGATATTTTAGAAGAAGATATTGCTAAGAGTAAAGTATTACATTTAGAAGGATATCAATTGGAAGGATCTACTAAAGAAACTGTGCTGCATGCAATTGAACTTGCTAAAAAACATCAGACATTAATCTCGATTGATTTAGCTGATCCAGGGGTAGTAAGAAGGAATAAAGATTTGTTTAAAGAAATATTAAATGATGTAAATATTGTTTTTGTTAATGAGAAAGAAGCACAAGAGTTTACTGGTTTGGAGAATGAAGATGCTGCTTTGAAGTTAGCAAAGAGTTGTGAGATTGCGATTGTAAAAGTTGGTGAGAAAGGTTCGTTTATTTGTTCTAATAATGAGATAAATAAAATTGAGGTTGTTAAGGCTAAGGCGATAGATACGACTGGAGCAGGAGATTCTTATGCAGCAGGATTTCTGTATGGTTATTGTCATGATTGGAATTTAGCAGACTCTGGAAAGTTAGGTTCTTTATTAGCTGCTAAAGTTGTTGAACAGAAAGGTGTGGGGTTAAAAGGAATTAATGGTAAAGAATTAATTTTAATTGTTAAAAAGAATAAAGATGAAATTAAAGGTGTAAAGAAAATTATTAAAATTGGGATTATTGGTGGTTCAGGATTAGATAATCCAAGTATTTTAGAAGAAGTAGAAGAGATTAAAATTAATACTGCTTATGGTCAACCTAGTTCTCATTTGAAAGTTGGCAAGATTAATGGAGTTGAGGTTGTGCTGATTGCTAGACATGGACACCAACATACAATTCCGCCAAGCCAAGTTAACTTTAGGGCGAATATTGAAGCGTTAAAACAACAAGGGTGTACACATATTCTCGCTACTACTGCTTGTGGTAGTTTAAGGAAAGAGATAGAAAGGGGAGATTTTGTTATTCTCGATCAGTTCATCGATTTTACTCGACACCGAAAAATTACTTTTCATGAACAGTTCGCTCCAGGAAATTCAGTACATACGGCGATGGCCACGCCTTTCCATAAAGAATTAAGAGATGTTTTAATTGATACTTGTGTACAATTAGGATTAAGACATCATTCTGTGGGGACGGTAATTACAATCGAAGGGCCACGTTTTTCAACAAAAGCAGAAAGTAAAATGTTTAGTTCTTGGGGAGCGGATGTAATTAATATGTCAATTGCTCCAGAAGCAATATTGGCGAGGGAAGCAGGAATACCTTATGCAGCTGTAGCGATGTCGACAGACTATGATTGTTTATTTGATGATGTTCCTCCCGTTACTTGGAAAGAGATCTTGAAAGTGTTTGCTGAGAATGTTGATAAAATTACAAAGTTGTTAATTACGGCGATTCCAAAAATTAATTCTGAAGAAATTAGTGAAGAAGAGGAAGAAGAATTTGATTTGAAATCTACGATTAGAACTGTTGCAAACTGGCCAAAGCCGGGCGTAATGTTTAGAGATATTACTACTTTGTTAGAGAATCCAGCTGCGTTTAGTTATGCGATGCAGAAATTTAAAGAACAGTATCAAGGCAAGAAGATTGATAAAATTGCCGGGATTGAATCACGTGGATTTATTTTTGGTGCTGTGTTGGCTCGGGAGCTGGGGTTGCCGTTTGTCTTGATTCGTAAGAAAGGCAAGTTACCACATGAAACTGTTGCTCAAGAGTATTCTTTGGAATATGGAACGGATTCAATAGAGATACATAAGAGTTCAATTAATCCTGGGGATAATGTTTTGATAATTGACGATCTTTTGGCTACTGCGGGAACAATGATTGCTGCCTGTAAGTTAGTTGAAAAATTAGAAGGAAAGGTAATGGGAGTAGCCTTTGTGATTGATCTTCCTGATTTAGGTGGAATGGAGAAGCTTGCTGGGTATGAAGTGTTTAAATTGATTGAGTTCTTGGGAGAGTAAGATTAATTTAAACCAAATTTTTTAAACTAGTAAGTATTCTTTCTTATTAAGAGAGGTTGATGGGGTAAAGTTAAATACTAATAAAATATTACTTAAAAAAGTAAGGATGAAAATTAATATTGATAAAGTTCAAAATGCAGTAATTCTATTTTTGAGGTTGACAGTAGTTGTAGTAATCTTTGGGGCAGTTTGGAATCTTCGATGGACCTTACTTTTTGCCAGTATCTTGATTTTAATCTCAACTTTTTTACCCAATATTTTTGAAAAAAAATATAAGATTAACCTGCCACTAGAGTTTGAATTTGTGATTATAATTTTCCTTTATACCTCCCTTTTCTTAGGGGAGATTCATTCTTACTATACTCTTTTCTGGTGGTGGGATATTGTTCTGCATATGGGTTCAGGGATAGCTTTAGGTTTCGTAGGTTTCTTGATTTTGTACATATTATATTGTCAAGGTAAAGTAAGAGCAAAACCAATTTGGATCGCCCTATTTGCCTTCTGTTTTGCAGTAGCGATCGGTGCGGTGTGGGAAATCTTTGAATTTGGAATGGACCAAATTTTCGGATTAAATATGCAAAAATCAGGCCTGAGTGATACGATGTGGGACTTGATTGTTGATTCGATTGGAGCTTTATTAACCTCATTTGTTGGTTATTTTTATATTAGAGGTAATAAAATACCGCTGTTCACTAGATTTTTATCTAAATTTTCGAAAGAGAACCCAAGATATTTTAATGATAAAAAATGATAGAAATATACTATTTTGACAAAACTGTAAAAAAAGGGAATCTTAAAGATTTAGATAAATTAAAAAATAAAAAGATTTGGGTGGATGTAAGCAACATTAGTAAAGAAGAAGCAGAAATATTAAAGGATAAATTTAATCTTCATCATCTTACTGCCGAAGATCTAGTTAATCAACGTACACGGATTAAGGTGGAAGAATTTACTGATTATCTTTTTTGTGTCTTTTATGGGATTAAAAAAGAAAAAGCAATTGAATTGCAAGAGATGGATTTTATTGTTGGAAAAAATTTTATCATCAGTAACCATAAGAAAGAAATTGTAACTTTTAATGAGTTAAAGAATGATCTTGAAAAGTTAAGAGGATTGTTTGAGAAAGGGGTTGAATTCATCTTTCATCGTTTATTGGATTTAGAGATTGATAATTTTTTTCCTGTACTGGAAGAGATAGATGATCAAATTGAAACGATTGAAGAAGATGTTGCTAAAAGACCCAAACAAGAACTGTTGCAAAAAGTGTTGAAGATGAAACGAAAAATTGTTCTGATTAAAAAATCGGCGTTGCCCCAAAGAGAAAAAATAGGATTCTTAGCTAAGAATGATTACAAATTTATTTCCAAGGAAGCAATTCCCTATTTTCGAGATATTTATGATCATGCCATCAGAGTTTCTGATTCAATTGATAATTATCGAGAAGCTATTGGAGGAACATTTGATGCTTACATGTCAGCAGTTTCTAACAGTATGAATGAAGTGATGAAGACATTGAGCATAATTGCTACAATCGCTTTGCCATTAGGAGTTATTTCTGGAATATATGGCACAAATTTTGCGATTCTACCAGGACAAAATTTTGCTTATGGATTTTGGATGATGTTATTAGGGATGTTTTCTGTAATTGGAGCGATGTTAATTTTCTTTAAGAAAAGAGGATGGTTTTAGATAATAAATATGAAAAAGAGATATGTTAAAATAATTATTGGTATTTTCTTAGTTATTATAATTTTGTTTGGTGGATATTCCTATTGGGCTTCAAAAAATAAGACCATTCTTTCTTACACTACACCTGAAGGGGAAGAAAAGTCAGTGGTCATTCCAGCAATTCCAGGTGTTGACAAACAAGGGGAAGTAGTAACAGAATGTTCAAAGAGAGTAGATTATGATATCAAAATATCCCAAGTTCCTCCTCTGGAAGCATCACCACAAATTAAGGAAATTATCAAACCAAGAATGGAAGCGGAAGGATGGGTAGTTAAAGAAGAAATGAAAGTAGAAGGTTATTGGGTAATTATTTTTGAAAGAGATGAAGAAAAGCTCACTGCTACAACTGGAGCTAAGGGAGATTTACCTGTTGTTGAACTACTTTATGAATGGCCTCCTTGTTCTGAGGAGTAATTATTTAAAAAACTAATTAACGTAAGATTTATTAACATAATGGTCTTCCTTTACAGGTATGAAAAAGAGTTTGATGTTAATATCATTATTGTTGGTATTTTTTATACCTACAGTTTTGGCAATTGATTCTATTCCCGTTGAATTAGATTTTCACTTTATTGAAAAGCCACTTTTAAACAAAAGTTCGGAATTACAGTTAGAATTTACTGCTTTGCAAGATATTGAGGACGTTCATGCAAGGATATCGTTAATAGATCTTGAAACAGAAGAACCATTGTTTCAGGTATTTGAGTTAGTAGAAGGAGAATTAGAATGGTTTGGAAATGTTAAGAAAGGAGAAAAAATTATTCTTAAAGCAAAATTGATTGCTAAAAATGTTGGATATTATAAAATCAGGGCAGACGTTGATGCGGTTGGTTTTATAGGTAAAAGTAATCGTAGGTTTCCAAGAGTTCTCAGAGTTGATCCATCATTAGCTAAAGGAGAAATAGAAAACGGTTGGAAAAGTTCCTGTGGTTTCGGCAGTGATATTTATGATGAACAAATTGATGCTGATTTAGATATTGTCTTTACTAAGCTACCTGAATTGAATGAAGAGGTAGGAATTATTGCTACAATAACCCCCCATGAAAATTTATCTGATTACAGATTTAACATTATTCTACCCAGAAAAGGATTTGAGGTTATCAAAGCAGAATCAAATCGAAAACAGAAAGGACCATTTGGTACTGCTACTATTACTGGAAGTGAAGGATGCCCTATTTTTGTTTATTGGGATGGAATTCTTAATAAAGATGAAACATTAGAAATAAAGATACATGCTAAGATTATAAATCCTGGTTGGGGAACACTTATTTTCAGGACAAGTAAAACAGTAAATAAAAATGGAATTTATATTACTAAAGGAATTAGAGAAAAGTTAGATATTATTGTTGATAAAGAATTTTCAGAAATTGGAGGAGATGTTTGTCAATCTGATAATTGTATAAATTATCAAAGTACTATTATCCCAGAAACTAAATGGCAAGGGTTCAAGAAAGCCATGAAAAAAGGTTTATTTAAGTTCTTGAAGATGTTTATTGGTGGATAGATATTAATAGTTGTATTTTTAATCCTTTCTGGATTAATCTATGAATGGCCACCCTGTTCTGAATGATTCTTTTTGTAATATAAAGTAGATGTCCCTCTTAAAATGAAATAAGAGATTATTGATATGGCTAAAGCCAAAGTTATATTTCCAATCAGAAATCTTCTTGCATAAAGATAAATATGATTTAATAAAGATAACTCGTAAACAACTAGTGCAGATTTTCCAAACAGAAAATCACCTATTTGATAACTAAAATAATATATAGGAATAGATGTTAACATATTCCAAAAAAATATCCCTGCAAACAATGAGAATTTATTCACTTTTTTGAAGATTAAGAGGACTAGTAAACCAAGTATAATATTAAATCCGGGCGTTGGTAAAATACTTATGAAAGTTCCAATAGCGAAACCCAAGCTAATACAGGCTGTCCAGCAATCACGAATAAACTGCTAATTTTTTAGAAAAAACTGTCCAAAAATGATTTAGGTGGCGAATTTAATGGAAAGCAAGATAGTTAAACAAAAGATTTTGAAAGAGGTAAGTAAATCCATTTCGATTTGTCCTCATTGTAATAAAAAGATAGTGGACTACCCAATATTAAAATGGTTCACAACACTTTGTCCTTATTGTAAAAGACCTTATTAATGGAAAGTGAGATGGCAATCATAACACGATGAGAAAGATGGTCTATTTAAAATTGAAGAATTATCTGGTCAACAAATAAACTAGATGGTCCATCAAATTGTCTATCTTAGAAATGCTTTTATAGTTGTAATCCATTTTTCTTTAAATGAAACAGCCCGACCCAGAAAACCCGCACTTAACTAGGAATGATCAGGAAGTTTTAAAGAAGATAATCCAGTCTGCTAAACTTCCCGATACCGAAATAGCTAAACAGATGGGTCTTTCTCCACAAGCAGTATTTAAGATTCGCCATAAGCTAGAAAATAAGGGAATAATCAAAGGTTACCAGCCAATTCTTGACTTGGAGAAATTGGGAATTAAAGTTATGGTGATGTTAATAATTAAACTTACTTCAGAGGTGTGGGAATCTCATAGTGATGAACAGATATCTCAGAGAATCAGACAGATTCCTTATGTTATTAACGCATACCGGATTACTGAACCAAAGGCAAGTCATATTTTAATAATGGGCTTTAGAGACTTGGAACAGATGGACAGATACATGGCCAAAATCCAAACACTGTTTTCTAGAGAAATTGAAATTATCCATATTTACCCTTTCTCTACAAAGAAAGTGATCACGGAATCACCAATTGGACTGCTTTACGAAATTCTTGATAAGAAGGAATTTCCCTTAAACGAATTCTTTTTGAAGAAGAAATAAAAATCCCAATCGCAGCAAGCTGTGGGGTATTTTTAATGTTTGCTCAGAATCGAAAATTACTGCAAGCAGTGGGGTATTGAACCCATCGCAAACAAATAAAAGTTTAAACAAATTTTCCCCTTTAGGTTTATTCTACCTACCACAAGATTATATAGGTATTTCTCTTTCTTTCTGAACGACAATGACAAGCCAAAACTCCTCTTTAGAAAAATGCCATCAAAGTTGTTATTGTCCTAAATGTAAAGTGTTTGTTCAAGAAACAAAAATGGAAGGGCTTTCTTTAATTTGCCCTTACTGTGGAACAATATTATAAGGAGGTAAGAACAATGCCGCCAGGAAAGAAGAAAAAAAAAGAAGATAATGAAGATTGTGAAGAAGAGTATGATCCTGATGATGATAGGTACTGGGATAAGGATTATTGAAAAAAAATGAAAAACAAAAAATTTGAGGAAGAGGACTTGGACGAAAACTTTAATTTTATTGGCTGGTTTGGTGAAGACACAGAAGAGTTGGAAGATTATGAAGAAGGGAATTGTGAAGATTTGAATGGAAAGAAAACTGATTCAGACGACGAAGATTGGGCATACAAGTACGATTATGATTAAAACCTACGCGAGGTGAAATACCAAATGGCAACAAAAGCAAGAAAGGCTAAACAAGCTGCGGATGCACTTACAGCTAAAAAAGGCACAAAAAAAGGTAAAAAGAAAAAGTAAAGTTTGTGGTGTAGGTTATCCTGCACCTCTTTAAGTTTGTGAATATAAACAAAGGAGGATTGATTGTTATGGCTAAAAAAGATAAAGGCAAAAAAAGTAAGAAATAATTTCCAAAGATAAAACAAATCTCCTGCCTCTTAGGGCAGGTTTTAATTTTTTCATTTTTCATAACTAATTCTGATAAAAAAAGTTGTTGGTAACTACCACATGATTTTATAGTTGTTTCACTATCAGACTAAAAGGGGTGATACCTCTATGGCAAGACCAAGAAAACAAAAGGCAAAATGGCGTCCAAAAGAGGACTATGATTATGAAGAAAAATGGGATGATTGGAGAGATGAAGATTCTCAGAGGTGGTGAAAATGGTTATTCCAACAGCAGCAATTTTTGATGAAGATGATCGATGGGAAAATATTGACAGATGGTGGAGAAGATGAAAAGATACCTTGAACAAGTTCCATCTATAGATAAAGATCCTGATTTGGATTATGGAGAGATTAGTGAGGATTATCCAGACAAAATTATGCCTATTAAGACTAGGAGGAAATCCTTGCTTAGCTTGTTGAAAGAAGCAATAGAATCTTCCAAAAAAAGTAGGAAGAAATGACAAGAAGATTTATAAACTATTTTCATCTCCCAAAGTCATTTTTCAGGCAAAGTCCTGAGGAGGATTCAAAAATGGAAGAATGCGATTATTGTGGCGATGAAGTTCCTAAGATTTGCCCAAAATGTTACGGTTGTCCGGCCTGCTGTGATTGTGAACAATAATAAAACTGGGTTTAAATTAATCTGTGATTAAAAAGTTCTTTCTTTTTTTTCTTCTCATTCACTTGAAATAAGGCAGATTAGAAAATGAATCATTTCTTTTTCAAAATCTTATTTTTCCATTCCTTCGGTTTTATTTTGGCAAACATCTTTTTCTGGGAATGAATTATACTACGCACTCCGGAACGTGACTCTTCAGAATTAAGATGTTTAATTGAATGATCGATGAATTGATAAAGATCTAATTTGAGATTATGTTTAATGATCGTTGGATATCTCTTAAATTTAGTCATATAATTTTCACGCTGTCTTAATTGTTCAAAGACAGTGCGGCCAACAAAAACATTCCCTCCAACACCTTGGTCCATGATTCGTTGTGCTTCTGTGATCCCTGCACCAGCAACATTCTTATTACCATTAACATCAATGATAAGATTATCAGTATTTTCGTTGACACCAATTCTAACTTGAAATTGGCGCATCTCGTCTTTCTGGGAATTGTTATACTTATCCACCAATTCCAAAATTTTCAAAGCAATTTGTAAATGGACGTCAAAAGGATCTTTTACATCAAGCAAAGCAATACAAACCCCATCTCCAGTTGGAATTAAAACACGATCTTCTACTTTAATCTGGGTAAATTTTAATGATTCTCTAACTGCACTATTCATCGCATCAATAATATCAGTTTGTGCTTCTACTGTTCGTTGGTAAGAATAACCAACAATATCTAAAAAGATATATTTTCCAGTAACGGTTTGAGTAGGCATGTAGAAAGTTCGAGAATTAATTGTTATATAAAGATTATGTTTTTGGTTAGAAAAGTTTATTTTTTCTTACTTTTTTCTACTTTCTTTTGTAACTTCAGTTTCTTAATCAGTTCTTTATACCTATTTCTGATCGTTACTTCAGTTACACCAGCAACGTCAGCTACTTCTCGCTGTGTTCTTTTCTCGCCATGAATTAAAGAAGCAACATATAAAGCAGCAGCGGCAATTCCAGTTGGTCCTCTTCCGGAAGTTAATTCAATATCACGGGCCATCTCTAAGATTTCTACAGATTTACTTTGTGTTTCCGGACTTAATTTTAAAGCGGACGCAAATCGAGGAATATAATCAGCAGGGTTACTTGGTTTAATCGAAATGCCTAATTCTCTAGTAACGAAACGGTAAGTTCTGCCGATTTCTTTCTTCTCAATCCCACTTGCTTCTCCCATTTCATCTAAAGTACGAGGAACTTCGTGTCTTCGGCAAGCAGCGTATAAAGCGCCAGCAACAACAGATTCCATTGATCTTCCTCTAACTAAACCTTTCTGGACAGCTAAACGATAGATACGAGCAGCTTCTTCTTCTACAGATTTGGGAAGTTTTAAGAATGAACTAACTCTTTTTAGTTCTGCTAGAGCAACTTTAAGATTTCTTTCGATTGCTGTACTTATTCTAATATTCCATTTTCTTAATCTAAAGAATTTATCTCGGTCTTTATCTGAACCTAATTTATAGAAGTCTGAAGTAGTGCCGATTTCTGTGCCTAGACCTTGGTCAAACTGAGTTTGCGAACTTGGTGCGCCGGCTCGACTCTTAGTTTTTCCACCATCATCTTGGAAATCACGCCATTCTTGAGAAAAATCAACCATGCGGTCTTCAATCACTAAACCACAGTCTCGACAGATAGTTTCGCCTTTTTCGGCATCTCGATAAATATTACGACTGGCACATTCTGGGCATTCTTTGATTGATTTTCGTATCATTTTTGGTCTAACCTCTAAGAACTATAGAGAAATTGTTAACCACAATTTCTAATATAGTTCATGTGTGATTTACATCTACACACTCACTACATCACCATAACTTTTATATATAAATTGAATCACCCATTTATAAATGTTTCGGTTTGGAGCAGATAGAAATATTTATAAATATTAGAAGTTTGATTAAAATAGGATGAAATCTAAAAAGGGGCAGTTAGGAATTATTGAAGGTAAGTATGCCATTGTCGGATTCTTTATTGGTTTAATTGCCGCTTTTGTGTTAATCTTATTAGGTACAAAAAAAGTTCTTCCGTTTAAAATACCCTTTGTTTGCGGATCGGTTTTGTTTAATAAACGACTCTGGAAAGAAAAAAAAGCCCAATTAGTTATGATTGAATTTCAGTACTTCATCGGCGGTTTTGTAGTAGGATTAATTGCAGGTTTAGTATTAGTTTGGTTAGGTTCTGCCGGCATTCTGCCGTTTAAGATTCCATTTGTTTGTTGATAATTTAGTAAATGAAGAAAGTTCTTGTTAGAACGCCACTTCATTTACTGACTAGAAAATGTTTATAATCAGGCTAATAATTTAATACATTTTCTAATTCTATTGTTTTAAGTATCGAAAACGTTATAACTAAATTAGTTCTTCTTTTTGATTATAACACGAGGTTATCAAGAATGGACGTAGAACGGATTCAAAAAATTAATAATTTGGCTTTAGATTTAATGAAACAGGGTTTAGCACCAGATCGGGAAGCAGCAATTCAGCAAGCGGAACAAGTGTTTCGTAATCGTGATTCAGATAATTATACTGAAATTAGGGAAAGAATGGATGAAGTGAAGACAGATTTTTCTCCGCATACTAAAGATAAAGAAGTTGTTGATTTATCACAAAATCAAATTAAAGACATTTTACAGCAAAACAGTACCTTTTTAGTTAAAAAAATTAAAGAATTTCAGGAAAAGATTAGTTCTTTAGAACGAGAAATAAGTCAGTTAAGGACACAGATGACTTATCAGAAACTTCCCACAGTGAAGGAAGTGATTTCTCAGAAAGAAGAAGTTAGGGAAGAACCTAAATTGGGAGAAGTGAAAACTTCAACCCCAGAAGGAAATCATCCTCGTTCCGGAAACTATAACGATACGGATGTTTCCATTGAAAAGTTCTTTTATATGGGTAGCAAGTAGAATAGAAAAACATGAAAATGTTTTTAATTCTTACTTGGTCAAATAGACCAACTAAGATTTTGAACTTAATCTCCAAAAAATTTATATAGTTGTTAACTACTTTATAATAAAAACACCTGGGGGTGGGTTAAAATTAAAACTAAAATACTAATTATAAGTGCACTGTTACTTTTGTTATTAGCAGGCTTTGCTTCAGCAGCTGTAGAAATGAGTGGAGCAACTGATGGAAAGATTTCTTTTGAAGTTTCCTATGGAAGCTTAGATGAAGATGATGATAATACAGAAACAATTAATTATACAAAAACATTAACCTTCCAGAATACCGGAACGGAAAATGAGACGGTGACGTTAAGTAAAACTAATCTTGCTGGTTATACGGTTGCGTTAGATGTTAGTTCTTTTGAATTAAATGCCAGTGCTTCGCAAGCAGTTGTCTTAACTGTAACAATACCAGTCGATGATGATTCGGGAGAGCACACAATCGGAACATTAACTTTTGATGGTACTGCTTATAGTATTGTTAGTGATGTGGAATCAATGTTAGAAATTAATGAGATTGTAGTTTATGCTGATGGTGAGAAAGAAAATACTTTAAGTAAAGATGGAGATGAAACTAATGATTTACGGCCAGGAACTGAAGTCGAGTTAAGATTTGAGATCAAAAATCACTTTGACAAGAATTATGATGAAGGAGATATTGATATTAACAAATTAGAAGTTAAGTTTAAGGATTCTGATGATGAAGATGATTTTGGTGATGAGATTGATGAAGAACCGCAAGATAGTTTTGATAAATTAGATGCTGATGAAACTGTTGAAGGCGAGGATGTTGTTGTTGTGATTGACATTCCTAATGATGCACAAGAAGGCAATTACGAATTAGAGATTTATTTAGAAGGCGAAGATGGAAATAATGCTGAACATACTGTGACTTGGCTGATTACTTTAGTTGTCGACCGTGAAAAGGATGATGTACAGTTTGAAAAGGCAGAGTTAGAAGACAATAGTCTTAAATGTGGTGAGAGTACTTACTTAAACATTGAGTTAGTTAATTATGGTTCTAACAGCCATGATGATGCTGCGGTAAGTATTTACAATGTTGCTTTAGGTGTTAATGAAAATTTTGTTGACATTGAATTGGATAAAGATCCGGATGATAAAGATAATTCTTTTGAGAAAAGAATTCCGATTACAGTTGATGATAGTATTAAAGCAGGAGATTATCATATTGAAGTGCGGTCTTATTTGAATAATGATGAGTCTTTAGAGTTTCGGGATATTAAGTTGACAGTGGAAGCATGTAGTAGTGTTGTTGTTGAAGAGGAAGAAGAAGTTGTTGTAGAGACTGATGAAGAAGATTTAGATACTACTAGTGGTAGTGGGAATAACTCTGAAGTTGAAAGTGAGAGTGGCAGTAATCCAATTACTTCCGGAACAGTAATGCAGACAGTAGAAGACCCGTACATTACAGAAGATTTCTTTATTGCTACTATTATTATTGCTTTTGTGTTGATTTTAGCGATGATAATTATCTTTGTCGTAATATTACAGGCTGGGTCATAATTAGCAAGTATTAAATAGTTCTAAATTATCCTTTCTACGTCGACAAAATGAGGTGATTTGACAAATGGCATACATTAAAACTTCTAAAGAACAAAATTGGTTGCTTCCCCCTTCAATAAAAGATA
>JAHJDQ010000162.1 GCA_018812355.1 Nanobdellota archaeon
AATAAATTTTGCTTTTGGGCATTTCTTTTTAGCGATATCAATCAATTTCCTGCTGACATCAACTCCTAAAACAGAAAAACCTCTCTTTGAAAATGCAGAGGTAGCCTGCCCAGACCCACATCCAACGTCAAGAATTTTAGCATCTTTACTTTCTTTAGCAAATGAAATAATATCCTCTATCAGTTTTTCTGGATAGGTGACTCTTGATTTCTCATAGATTCTACTTACATTCCCAAATGTAGTTTTTAGTTTCCGGTTTACTTTCATTTTGGTAAGTATGAAATAATATTTTCATTCTTTCATCGCTTTCCTGATTCTTTTTACTGCTCTATTAAGCCATAATTTCTTTTTATCAACAACACCATGATAAATCCAAGACAGACACATTACTATATTGTAAAGTTGAGATCGGGAAAGAAGTTCTTTATCTTTCTTACCATTATATCTTCTATAGACTTTCTGAACAAAATTTTCTCCCCATTCCCAAAACCAAGCAAAATCAACAGCAGGATCATTAAGAGAAGAATCTCCAAAATCAATAATCCCTGAAAGTTTGTTATTCTTAGCCAAAATATGATCTTCTGAGAGGTCATGATGAACTAAACTATTTTTGGGTAAATTTAAAGAAACATATTTTTTCATCAAATTGTCAACAAAACGCATCTCTTCTGGATTAAGCACTTTTTTAATATGCTTTCTCCTCTCTTTGTACTGTTTTAGTTCATCTTGATGAGACCATTCAAACTTTAAGCCAATTTTCTTCGCTTTACTTATTGGAATTTTGTGTAATGCAGTAAGAAAGTCAGCGAGCTCATTTGCTAATTGTGTTTTCTGTTGATTTGTAAACTCATTAAACTTCTTTGTTGATAATGGTTTTCCATCAATTATGGGATAACCACCAAAAGATTGGTCTATTGGAATAAACTTGTAATCGGGGATTTTGCTAGTTTTCTTTTGAAGTTCAGAAAGTAACCTCATCTCAACTTTTATCTTCTTTTTATAGTAATCATTTTTAGGAAAGCGAAAGACATATTTATTATCAAGAATAAGCACAACATGGTCTAAACCACACGTTACTTGTTTAACATTTTTGAATTTAATTTGAGGGAATTCTTCTTCTATTTTTTTGATTAGGTTTTTTTTATTCATTTTTAAATATTTTATTGTAAAATTCTTTTCTATCCATTGAGTTAAGATGTTCTATTCTCTTTTTATCGCTTTGAAAATCAGGGCCATCATGAATAAACCAGCCGATACTCATAAAATTAACCATTTTCAACATATCAAAAAGATGTTCTTTCTCAATATTGGTTAATTTTCGGCGTTTATTATATTCTATTATGATGCTTCTTACTTTCTGAAAGTTTAGTTTCTTCTCAGGAGGCCATGCCCAAAAATAAATCATGTTTGCAACATCATACAAAAGAGGGATATAACTTGCATCATCAAAATCCAATACTGCTGAAAGTTTGCTGTTCTTGTAAAGAAAATTTGAAGGGTGTGTATCACAATGACAAACCCCTCTTGAAAGATTATTTGGAATTTTCAGTTTACCTAATTCTACTTTTAGCCATTGTAATCTTTTCTTAGCTTCTGTTTTTGATTTAATCTTCTTTGAGTTTGTTGTTGCATTCTTCCAGCAGGATTTTTGATCGTACGTATCACGAAATTGATAATATTTTGGCTTATATCCCTCAGTGATTTTATGTAGTTTGCCGATTGCTTGAGCGATTAATTTAGGATTGACATTCTTTTTGTGTTTGCCATCCATAAATTCAAAAAGAGCAAATGGTTTATTTTTGTATTTTCCAAGAAAAATGCCATGATTATTTCTTATTGGGGCTGGACAAGAATATGAATGTTTAGCAAGATGTTGTAAGATATTCACCTCAAAAAGAGCATATTTTTCTGATCTACTTTCATAATATCTAAAGACAACTTTGTCTTTTGTGGTTTCAATTAATAAATTAGTTTGGACTGCTCCTAATTTGAATGGCTTAGATTTCTTGAATTTACCAATATCAAAATCAGAAAGAATTTTACTAAGTACATCTTTTGAAAATGTGGTTTTGACTGCCATAATAACATCTAATCCTCTTGATAAGCGCAAATTACAGTATCGGGTTTCTTTATTCCTCTAAAATATTTACATAGAGAAACATCTTTGACAGCGCATTTATGTTTTGTCGTTTTCTCTGCTACATTCCAAGGGCATTGATCCATCTCCCATTCAACTTTATCGCTGGG
>JAHJDQ010000163.1 GCA_018812355.1 Nanobdellota archaeon
AAAACGTTTGGCTTGTTCAATACAATCGTTTCCGGTAATTGATTCTCCAATGAAAATTTTGTAATCAGGTTTAGTTACTCTGATGATTTTGTCTAATTCTGCCATGAGGTTAGTGTTAGAATGTAACCTGCCTGCTGTATCGATTAAGACAACGTCAATATTATTTTTTTCGGCATATTTAATTGCATCATATGCAACGGCAGCAGCATCAGAACCATAATCTTGTTTGATTATCTTTACTCCTAATTTATTAGCATGTTCTTCCAGTTGTTGAATTGCTGCTGCTCGAAATGTATCGCAGGCAGCTAAGACGACAGATTTGTTATTGTTCTGAAAGTATTTGGTTAGTTTTGCAATGGAGGTTGTTTTTCCAGATCCGTTAATGCCGAAGAAAGTAATGATTAATGGTTTTTTGTTTTGGATTAAATTAATTTTATCGAAAGTTAGAATTTCTGAGAGAGTGTTTTTTAAAGTATCTTCTATTTTTTTAGGAACATCTCTGGGAAGTGGTTTGTCAACCAATTCTTTGGCTAAATCTTCTTTAATTTTTTCAATTACTTCGATCGAAACATTATTTTCTAAGAGAACGACTTCTAATTCCCAGAATAGTTTATCGAACTTTTCGGCAGAGATTGTTTTTGTGGTAACGGATTGTTTAATTTTTCCTAAGAATGATTTCTTTTCTTCAGGTTCTATGATTATTTTTTCTGTCGTTGCTTTTTCTTCTTTAATATCTTCCTTCTCTTTCTTTTCCTCTTCTTTTCCTCTTTTCTTTTCTTCTTTTTTCTCTCTTCGTTTCTGAAAGAATGATTTCTTTTCAATGATTTCTACTGGAGGGATATCTTCTGCTTCTTCTTTAGTTTCTTCAACTAATGCTTCAGCAGGAATCTTCCCTTGTTTTATATCTTCAGTAAGTTTTTCAATATGTTCAACAAATTCTTTATCTTCAACAACAGGTTCTTCTTTTTCAATAACTGGTTCGGGAGTTTTTTCTTCTTCAATAATTTGTTTTACATCTTTTTCTGCTTCAGGTTCTTTTTCCTCTTTGCTTTCTTCAATTAATTCTTCGGCAGAAGGTTGTTCAGGAATTGGTTCTTCTTTTTCTTCAATAATTTCAGCAGTTGGTTCTGTCTCTTCTTGTATTTCTTCAACTACTTCTGCTTCCTCTTCCGCTTTCTTAGAAAAGATAGAAAGTGATTTCTTCAGTTTGTCTTTAAGTTTTCCGAACATTATTGTGAAGCCTCTACTTCTTGATATAGTTTCATGGCCTGTTCTGACATCTCTTTCATCACAGAATCAGTTTCTACCATTCTTTTGTTAATTTCTATTTGCTGTTCTTCTAATAATTCAACTACTTCGGAAACAGATTTTTCTACTGTGGTATCAGAGCCAACGTTAACAACTAATTTTTGATTATCTAGTAATTTGGCTTTAATGAAGATTCCGTTGGCAAGAGGAGCAAGGATTTCGTTATCTATTGCAGTCTTACCTAATTCTTTGACTGCATTAATGGAAATTTCAATCTCAGCGGCTTGCTGGTTAAGCATTTCTAAGTGTTGATTAATCTGTTCTAGTTGCTGTTGAATCATCTGAAATTGCATGTACTTTTCTTTCATTTGTTCTTCGTTAGTCATAGAATATCTTAATTTTATGCGGTTTTATAAGTGTTTTGTTGTATTTTGATGTGTGTTTTGTAAATTAGAAATATATAAAAATAAACTAAAAAGTATTAATCCTGATGGTCAGACGTAATTCTATGCATAGTCAAACAAAATTGTTATTAATTCCTTTATCTGGTGAAGAGACAACTGAGTTAGCAGAAGATATGTTCAATATTCTTAGAGAAGATTTTGCTCTTGGTGATCAAGTGGAAGCACTGGTTGGAGTAAAAAGAGCTGATTTGGAATCAGGAATATTAAAAGACCACCGTCATCCACTTGTATTAGATTATTTTGTTGATGGTGAAATAGAGACAGACATTGGAAGAAATGCTCTTAAAGATGTAGTTAGAGGAAAACATGTAGTTTTAATTGAACACTTGTTGACTCCAAACAGAGTTATGTTTCCGAATAGTGGGGATCCGCAGAGAGTTTCTCCGAATGATCATCATATGACAGTACGGGGAGCGTTAAAAGTATTTTCAAAAGTGGATTTGTTACAGATTACTGGGTGTTTCCCTTACCAAACTTATGTTCGTCCACATAGTGTAGAAAAATATGAGACTGCTGGATTTTTTCAATTTGATTCTTTAGCATTAACTTTAGAAGATTTAGTAAAAGGAGGTATGAAAGCTTTTGTTACTGTTGATCCTCATTCTGATAAAGCGGCTCAAATTGCGAATAGTTTAGGTCTTTCTTATCATGCTGTTAATCCTTTTCAGTCAGGTAGAACGATTAATCCACATAAATTGGGTTTAAGTGGAGAAAGAACAGAAAAAGTAATGAAACGACTTCGACCTTATCAAAATTGTCTTGAGGAATTGAAAGAGTCTGGTAAGAATATTCACATTGTCATTGTTGATGATGGAACTGAGCCGAGAGGAGAGAATTTTGCTGATCGGGCCTTTCCGGAACTCCCTCCTGAAGAATTTTATTCTATTGTTGTTTATCTAGGAAAAGGAAGGCCTTCTTTGACTGGAGAAACAAAACCATATATCAAACCTTTTACTCAAGCGCGAATTGACGATCCTGATGGAATCTATGTTTTGCCCGATGATATGTCGGCAAGTACAGGTACTTGTCAGCAGGTTGCTAAGATGATTAAAAAAGCCGGAGGCGGCTGTGTTGAAGTGTGGACCACACATGCTGTGACTATGCCCAGTCAGTATGAAAAAGCTAATGACAGAAAATATATTGATAGGATTCGTTGTCTAGATACTGTTCCGCAAAGTGAAAATTTGGATATGGAGTTTATCAAAGCTAGTGGTTACCTTTTATCTTCAGAAGTATATAAAGTACATCAGAGATTAGTTGCTTCTCGTTAATTCCCACAAACATTTTTAAAGTAGATACTGCAGAACATATTTCTATGTTAACTAAAGAACAAATAGAACGGTTAGAGAAACAACAGTATCGTCTAGTAGGGAAGCATTCAGTTGTTAAGATTTGTTTCTGGACAAAGGAATGTGTTCGAGAAAAGAATAAAGTTTGTTACAAAGAACATTTTTATGATGTTCATTGTGGGAAATGTTTAGAGATGTCTCCAGTAATAACTTGTAATCAACGCTGTTTACACTGCTGGCGGGATACTTCTGTCTTCTCAAATGAATGGGAAGGGTCTGCTGATGAGCCTCGAGAGATTATAGAAGGCTGTATTGAAGCGCGTCGGAAATTATTAATTGGTTTTAAAGGACATGATGATGTTGATTTGGTTAAGTTTGAAGATTATATAATCCCGGATCATGCGGCGATTTCTTTAACAGGGGAACCTTGTTTGTATCCTAAATTGCCAGAGCTAGTTGATTGTTTCTTTGACGATTTTAATTTTCGGACAGTTTTTTTGGTCACGAATGGTACTGTTCCGTCGATGTTGAAGAAGTTTGGGGTGGAAAGTAAACATTTTCCAACGAATATTTATCTTTCTTTAGAAGGGTATGATTTGGCTTCGCACAAGATATTAAACAATCCTGTTTCTGCTGATTTATGGGAGAAAGTTGCTGAGAGTATGGAATATTTAGCGACGGTTAAGGATAAAACTCGGACTGTGTTGCGGATAACAACGATTAAGGGTTACAATATGGATCATGCTGAAGAGTTTGTTAAGTTTATTGAATTAATGCAACCAACAGTGATTGAAGTTAAGGGTTATGGTTTCTTAGGACATTCGCGGCAACGATTACGGGAAGAGAATGTTCCTTCGTGGGAAGAGGTTAAAGAGTTTTCTGAGGAAATTGGGAAGTTAACCGGTTATGCTCATAGTGGCGAGCAAGAAGCGAGTACTGTGGTGCAGTTGGGGAAGTGAATTTTTCTTTGTCACTAATTAGTTGTGATATGGCAAAGTTTTATAAACAATCCATCTAATTTTAGAGTTATATGGAAGAATTCAAAAAACTAGGTCTTTCTGATAATGCGATTAATGTATTAAAGAAAAAAAAGTATGTTACGCCAACAGAAATTCAATCTAGGGCGATCCCGCTTTTACTAGCTGGTAAGTTAGACATTATT
>JAHJDQ010000021.1 GCA_018812355.1 Nanobdellota archaeon
ACCACCTGCGGGCAAGAATTTAATTATCTCATCGAGATCGCCAGATTTAAGTTTCGCTTTAATCTTCTTCGCTAAGGCAGATTTCTTTTCCCTACCAGAAATAACCACAACATACTTATCTGTCCTCTTTTTTATTGCTGCTAAAGGCCCGCCAATAATCTGCTCATTGATTAAACCAATTGCATACTCTAATTTTGGATGTAAATAATTAGTCTTTCCTCGCACCATAAAACTACCCTTAGCTAAAGCCTCTCCTGCTTGTGCTTCTTTACTGACTTGATCTGGTTTAACATAAAAAACATCTGCCGTGGCATGTCCTAACTTCCAGGCTCGAGAATATACTGCTACAGCTTGAGCTGCTTCTTCAATTGTCTTCTCACTAGCTTCCTGTCCATTCTTAATCACAAAGAAAGGCGAACCAGCCATATCAGTATGTAAAACAAGATCTTCTTTATCAGTATGCTTCTTAATCACAATTTCGTTAGAAGTAGCATCCTTGCCTCCAATACACAAAAAATCTTCACTAGAAAAAAACCAGTGAAACTTCTCATACCATTCTCTTTTAACTTCTTTTTTTTGCTGTTTCTTTTCTTCTTCAATCTGAAACTTATCTTCTTGCTGCTTTAATTTTTCTAACTCCTGCTTAGTCTTCTCTAACGCTTCTTTAGCCCCCTTCAGCTTCTTCTTCGCTTTCTTCGCTAAGTTAAAGTACGTCCCGGCATTCTCTTCTACTGTCTTGGTTAGATCAATATTAATTTCCATTGAGATAAGAATATAGGAGAAGGTTAAAAAGGTTGCTCAAAGTAGAGTAATAACTTAAAAGTAGTTAATAATCGTAAGATTTATAAAGATTAGTCTTAAATTATTCTAAATGGAGACAGCATTAGAAAAAACGATTGAGAGAAGTAGTATAAATTTATTAATAACTGAACAAGTTCTAAGATCTACAGATCATAACACAGCAATTCGTGATCTCATTAATTTCTTAAAAGGATATAATGTTAAGGATATTGCACTTCTTCCAGACTTAACTCCAGCTAATTCTTTACCAGTAGGATCAACAGTTTTAATCGATCAAAATAAAGCAATAAATCCAAATTTAATTGGTATGGATATCGGTTGTGGTTATCATTTTTTTTCTGCAGAGATGAATTCAAAAAGATTTCTTAAAAAAGGAAAATTCAAAGCAAGAAGTTCGGAAAGTATTATTCAGGCAATAAGTGAAGGGTTAAAATATGGAGGTAAGCAGCTTCCAAAAGATCTTGCTTCAAGGCTTCCAAAAGAAGTCAGAAAAGAAGCTCAGCTCCAGTTTGGATCATTAGGAAAAGGTAATCATTTCATTGATATGTTTGTTGTTGATCAAGTCTATGATCATAAATCTTGTCAAAGACATGGTCTTAGCGAAAAAAAAGTTTACTTTTTAATCCATACTGGAAGTCGAGGTTTAGGTTTTGCTACACAAGAATTATTTTCAAGATTATTTAAAGAAGAGATAAACCCAAAAACATTTAATACACAATATCTTAAAGCAGTTAAAACAGCAGTTACTTACGCTTTTGCCAATCGAAATTATTTAAGAGAAAAAGTGGAAAAATCTTTACGACAAGCTAATGGCCGTCCAGTAGATACAAAAGTAATTTTTGATAAATCACATAATGAGATTGAAATTCAATATGGAACTTACAAAGTTAAAAAGGGTACGGCAAATTTAAAACCAGGAGAAATGTGTGTCATTCCTGGAACAGCAACAGATACTGCCTATGTTGTTGAGGGTTCATCCGGATTAGAAAATTCTCTTGGAACGATTAATCATGGAGTCGGAAGAAGATATACACGAGCACAAATGTTTTCTAAGTTTAGAAGAAAGAGATTTGACCATTTGTTTAATAGTGTAGCATTAAATGTAAAACCAAAGAAAATGATTGAAGAAATTCCAAAAGGTTACAAAAATGTCGATGATGTAATGAATTCTGTAGAAGAATATGATTTAGCGCATAGAATTGCCAGTTTAAGACCGGTTGGTGTTATTGTAGAAAGGTAGAATTGTTTAGTATCGTAATTGGTTAACATTTCTTTACATTTATAAAGAACTGATTAACATTGTGCTTTGGTGATGCTACAATGTACAAATTAA
>JAHJDQ010000164.1 GCA_018812355.1 Nanobdellota archaeon
ACACAAACTTGTTTGTCATGACAAGTATAAACTTCATTTTCTTCATCAATGTGACAGAGAATCGGCGATTTCTTATTTGATCTTTCCGCTTGAATACTCGCTACTGACTGGTACGTTCCTGATGGAGTTTTAATTGCCGCCATTCCTTCTGGCAATTTATCATGATATTCTCCACAAATCGCTGAAGGGAACCAGTTCTCTCCCAAAAGAGGTGCGAAAGCTTTATCGGCTCCGGGCAGCCAATTAATATCTAATAAGTTTGACAGTGCAGGATATGCCCTAACTGAACTTGTTATTGCATAGACTGCTGAGATTCCTCTTTGGAAACCTTCGAGAGTGCTAGTAGCTCGTTGTTGTTGATTATTCATTTCTGCATTAAGATCTCCTGGTGGCGGGGCATTCACTGCTGCGATTTCTCCAGCTTCTTCCATTGCTTCTCTATCTTCAATAAGAGCCTTTCTGACTACATCCCAATTGGTAGTACCAGGAGCATATTCCTCTTCAGGAGAAAATTTACTGTCAAAATAATCAACTACACTCATTCCAAAAACTTCATTTATAACAATTTCCATCTGTTCATTACTCATTTCACTAAAATCTCCTGACTCATAAGCTCGTAAGGCATTAAGTCTGATTTGCTCTTGCGGAATTCGTTCTCTATATTCTTCATTTTGAGATGCGCCTGATAATGCATCCGAATAGTCTTCACTCAAAATATATCTTTCCCCAATAAATGGTTGTGGTTCATTATCAGCACTTCCCTGTGTGTAAATAATATTCCCATCAACATCCAGATAAAATAACGTCTCGTCATCTCCTTGACGGTAAAACACTCCATAATTTGTTCCTTCAATCATCTGTTGACCTTCTTGATGATAAACAGTTCCACTACTTTCAAATTGATCAAAATTCATCAAAGATTCTTCACTAATTAAATTATTAAGACGATCAAATTCTTCCAGAGATTCACCAATTGCACCACCCAAATTATTTCGATACTCATTTGCTTGACTCTGCTCATCACTAAGTTTACTTGCTCCTTCTCTCTGAACATGAGCATAAGCATCTGGACTTTGGCCTTGATCATTCACCCAGATAACCTGCCCGGCAGCAGTTCTTTCTCCACTATCATGAAATTCACTACTCTGATCACCAATAACCATAACCATGTTATCTCCTTCCTGAATATAATCAATCCCATCAACAGTACCACCAGCAGCATAACCATCACTTCCTAAAATCTTTGCATTACCATCATCATCCCAATCACGGTAATGTTTTACAACATAAATTCCTTGTTCATTTTCTTCCAAAACCGTTTCAAAGTCTCCCGTAAACTCTCCATCATCAACGTCTCCATCGATAACTCTTCTTCTACCATTGGCATAATCAATCGTTTGCTGTTCCAGATCATAATTGGTGGAAATATCTTCTCCTTCCTCACCAATCCTTCTATTAGCATAAGCTTCTTCACTTCTTTCTCCAGTTTCTTCATCAAATTCATAATAAGTAAGTCCTTGATTAGAAACTAAAGCAGCTCCAATATCAGCAGCATCAGTCTGATAAGTTTGACCGTCAATTACAATTTGATTAGGAGTGGTTTGTGTTCCAACTTCACTTCCACGATAATAATAAGTAGTTTCTGAAGGTCCTGTTTCCCCTTCTTCCCCTGGAGTTGCTGGCTGAGTAATCGAAACAAGATAAGTTAATTCTCCTTCTTCCCCATGCCCTTCTAAAATAATTCCATTAGACATTTCAATACTTCCCACCCGAATAGGATTATCCGAATTCTCTTGATACTTCTCAAAAGCAGCGAGGTTGGCCTCTTCAAGTTGTTGATCGGTTAATTCTGTTTCAGTTTTTGCGGCAGGTTCTGTTGGAGTTGGTTCTTCTGCTAGTTCAGAAGGCAATTGGACAATCTCTTCTTCTGTCTCTTCTCCATCCTCTTCTACTAGTGCAGTTCTTTCTCCTAATATTCCTTCTGGTAAAGGCGTTTCTAGCGATACCATTTCCATCTCTTCACCCTCACTCCACTCAGATCGTGCTTGGCCCCCTCCAATGTCAAGTGCTTCCTGACAAGAGTAAACTGCACTCCCATAGTTCTGGTTACAGTAATCATCCCTCCAATTGAAATATTCTTGAAGAAGTCTTGGTTGATCCTCTTCGTTAAATTCGTTCTCTCTTACACTAATCTCCACCCACTTGTTGTATCCTACTCCCCAAAGAGTTGTTACTTGTTCACCCTCATTAGTCCACATCGCCTCTTGATCTGTACTAACCCATATTCCTCTATCGGAATGATATTCAGCATCTTCAGGAACCCCAGAAGGTCGAACTCTAGGTGGCACTCCAACTCCCTCTGGAGCAATAGTTAAATCACCTGCTCCTTCACGAATTTGATCACTTCCACTCTCTTCTGCAAGTATCCACGATCCATCATCTTGCAAAATAT
Source organism: Nanobdellota archaeon (assembly GCA_018812355.1). Classification (GTDB taxonomy): domain Archaea; phylum Nanobdellota; class Nanobdellia; order Woesearchaeales; family GW2011-AR9; genus JAHJDQ01. The sequence goes on from JAHJDQ010000164.1 coordinate 2,453, forward strand.
AAACACTGTCATCTTCCCCCAAATACCAAGTTTGACCAGCATAATCATAATAACCCGATGTTCCTGCTTCAGAGCTTGTTCCTACATTGCGTGATCTTATTTCACGAAAGTCAGTACTAAATTGCGATTGTTCTCCTACACTATATTCTTGACTATTAGCACCTGGCTCATTTATTTTGACACTGTAGCGCCAATCACCAGAACTTGCCATACCATGAGTATTAAGAACATTTTCAAGCTCATCCCATGTTTCAACCTCTAAAATATCTCTAGTGAATGCTATTTGCGTACCCGTCGCATCATCGTAACCAATAATATCTCCATTTTCATAACTAATATCTTGTTCATCAATTTCTACTCTTATTCTTCCTGATGCTTCTTGAACGACAACATAATCAATATCTTCTTTCCATGGTGTAACATCCCATAGACGCGCATGATCACCTTGCTCCACAGCATGAGTAATTTCCAGAACAACATTCGATTCTTCAGAATCATCACTTCCAAATTCCTCGATATCTCTTTCTGTTGGTGGAGAAGATTCCAACATACCACCCTTCCCAACCAACGCTTCTCCTTCCGGATCATAATAAGGCAAGCCTCTATCATACCAAGCACTACCAGCTACTGCTCGTTGACTAGGATCGCCGAATAATAAACACTTAAACCAACCACTAACACCTGCACATTCATCTTCTTCTACATCATCTTGAAGAGGATTCTCAGCAACTACAAAGAGAGCTAAAACTAGTAAAAGGAGTAATATTATTCCTGTTAACCTCTTTTTCATCTTTAACAACTACTTTTTACTTTTATTTATTATTTTCCTAACTTTCTCTTCTAACTCTTTTTTATCAGGTAAATATAACTTGTACTTGGAGACAAATAATTTATTACTAATACCACCAAGAGCATATTCTACAACAATCTTTTCTTTTTCTTTAGTTAAAATAATTCCAATGGGCTCATGATCATCTTCACTCATTTCTTCTTTCTTAAAATAATTCAGATACATGTTCATCTGTCCAACATCAGCATGAGTAACTTCGTTAATTTTCAGATCAATCAAGACAAAACATTTTAAAATCCGATGATAGAAAACTAAATCAACGTAATAATGCTTATTTCCCAATGAAATCCTAAACTGCCTCGCCACAAAAGTAAAACCTTTACCTAATTCCAATAAAAATTTTTGTAAATTATCAATGACTTTCTGTTCCAATTCTTTCTCAGAATACTTATAATCTTCAGGAATTCCTAAAAACTCTAAAACATAAGGGTCTTTGACCACATCAGCACCTCTTTCAATAACATGACCTTGTTCAGCCAGTTTTAATACTTCTTTCTTATTTTTACTTAAAGCTATTCTTTCAAATAAAGCTGAATTCTTTTGTCTTTTTAATTCCCGCACTGACCACTTATCTTTAAGACATTGTTTTTCATAGAAAGAACGCTCCAGATCATTATCAATTTTAAGAAGTTCAAAGTAATGAGACCAACTCAATTGGTGAGACAGTGTCTCACTTTTTCTGTACTTAAGATAAAATAATCGCATGTATACCAGATTGCTTCGACTAAACCCTTTTCCATATTTTAGCTTTAAATCCCGAGATAATTTAACAAGTAATTCTGAACCATATTCAGCTTTTTCCTTTCCTTTTTGTTCAAATTCAACTACATTCCTACCAATTTCCCAATATGTTTTAACTAAAATTTGGTTAATTTGTGTATAAACTTTCTTTCTCGCTTCCTCTAACAAAATACCAATATTTTTAATCAGTTGTTCATACTTTTTCTTCTTAACTAATTTAATCATTTTCCCACCAAGCACTACCGGCAACTGCTCTTTTAGAAGAATCACCAAATAATAAACACTTGAACCAAGAAAAGAAACCGGAACAAGTATCTTCTGAAGCAGGATCTAAAACAGGAACATCTTCAGCAACTACAAAGAGAGCTAAAACTAGTAAAAACATCAATAACACACCTATTTTTTTCATCTTCATTTAACAATAACCCTATTCTTTATCTTGCTTACGATGGAAGTAAGCAGAGGCTCTTTTTTTCTTAATTCAGATTTGAATTTGTCCGAAGTATAAATTAATGGATTTATCTCCCTGCCTACAATTAAAGACGCTTCTCGACACCACTTAATTATTTCCTTCCGACTATTACTCAAAAATAAAATATCCAAATCACTATTTTTTGTCACCCCACCAGCAACAAACGAACCAAATAAATAAACATTTTTACACTTAGACAAAATATTCTTATTATTCAACAGCAATTTCAATAATATTTCAACCTCTTTACTTTTTTTAGCAACATCTAGATGATATTTCTCAATCAAGTTAATTAAAAATTTTTCTTTAGACAAAGAATAATAATTTTCTTTTCCTTTTTTTTCTTTAGAAACCACACCACTTTTCTCCAACTGTTTCAAAACTCGATGCAATAAAGAAGGATTAATTCCTGTTTTTTTCTCAATACTACGTAAATAATCTTCTCCTGCCGAATAAATTTCTAGTAATATTTTCAATTTAGTTTCATTCAACGGCAATATTTTCAATAGATTCATAATAAACTCACCAAAATCTTAAAATTTTGTTTAATTTTATCTAGCTCAGCTTTAACATCTTCTTTCTTTACATCTTCCCATGCTTTAGGTTTATATAAAGCAAAATTTCGCTGTATCCTAAACTCATCGATGTCATCATAAATAATCCTAGAATTGGCGTGTTTTAGGGTTCTCTCTGCTAATAGGTTAATTTTTCCGGCAGTTTCTTCAGTAATAATTTCGTTTTTCATTAAAGCTACAATGACACAACCATGGTCTTTAGAAAAATAACCTAAATGTTTTACTAACAAAGCATTAAGCAAGTAAAACAAAGCCTGATAGCCTTTGACTCTGGCCCAATGAAAATCTTCCGCTTTAAAATCCCTTTCGGCCGATGATAAATCCTTTTGTGCCCTTAAGAGATAATCTGAGAACTGTGATTTTTCTACATCCCTAAATTTTTTCCTGGTTTGACAGTTTAGGAAAGCTCTGTCCATCGCTTGTTCTGTTTTTGGAACTCTATTTTTTTTAACCATTTTTATCCAGTAAACATATGTTTACTTTTAGTAAACAATGTTATGGTTTTATTTATATAATGACTCCAATTCAATTTGGCAGACACTGTCTGCCATTTTCTATAAGCTAAATAAAAACGACGCATATCCAGTAAGTTTCTTCTGCTAAATCCTTTTCCATATTTTAGCTTTAAATCTCGAGAAATCTTTTCCAAAAGTTGACTCCCATACTCAGCTTTTTCTTTCCCTTCTTGCTCAAATTCAACAATTTCTTTCCCAACTTCCCAATATGTCTTTACTAAAGTTTGATTAATGTGGGTATAAACATTTTTTCTAGCTTCTTCTAAAATAACCCCTATATTGGAAATCAACTGTTCATATTTATTTTTGACTAACGGATTCATTTTCTCACCAA
>JAHJDQ010000165.1 GCA_018812355.1 Nanobdellota archaeon
CCTGTACAAGAAAGCTATTGCAACAACAAGCGCGACAGACAAAGGAACAAGTTCCTGCAGATCTTCCTAGTGGGAGGTTGGAAAAATGAGTATTTACAAAGTTGGACGATTATGTGTAAAGATTGCCGGTAGGGATGCAGGTAGAAAATGTGTTGTTGTGGAAACAATAGATGAACATTTTGTGGTTGTAGATGGCGATGTACGTCGAAAGAGAGTTAACGTTAAACATCTTGAACCGCTTGCTGAAATGGTTGAGATTAAAGATAAAGCTGCTCATGAAGCAGTAAAAGTAGCTTTTGATAAACTTGGGTTGGCTGTTTGGGAAAAGAAAAGTAAGCCAGTTTCTACTCGTGCTAAGAAGCAGAAAAAGAAAAAAGTAGTTGCTGAGAAGCCGAAGAAGAAAGCGAAAAAGGCAGAGCCAAAAGTTGAGGAGAAGAAAGAAGAAGTTAAAGAAACTGTAGCGGAACCTCAACCTGTTGCAGAGAAAGCAGTTGAGGATGTTAAGACTGAAGAAACTGCTCCAGCAACTGAAGCTTAATTTTTTTCTATTATTTTTTATTTATTTTTATTCTGTACAAATATGCTCTTACTAAAGGATTGAACTCTCGACAAGGTTTATTTTGTGGGTAAGGTGGATAATCTCTACAAGGCTTAGGCCTGCTTGAATAAATTTTACATAAAGTTTTATTATTTTTTCTTTCTAGAAATAAACAGTCGCCGTTTTCTTTTCTTTTGATAATATTATTATTCTCTTGGTCTTTTTCAAAGAAATCAGTAATATTTAGTTTTTTAATATTATTTATTTCTTCAGTTGTTAAAATAACCCTAAACGTACAGCAATATCCACATCTTGCACATTCGAAATTCATAATAAAGAGAATAATTCTTCTAAATTTAATTCTAATCCAACAACAGGAACTGTTAAACTCCAGTTTGTTAATACTTCCGGAGAGAATTCTCCAATTATGCCGATTGTTTTTTCTTTGAGTACAATCTCGCCCATTCTTCCAGGGATGAAGCTAGGATGTTGAGATTCTTTAACTTGACACTCTAAACCTAAGGCAACCATTAAAGCATCGAGGATTTGTTTAATTGCGGTAAAGTCAATTTTTTCATGACAAAGGGTTATCGCCAAATTATCTTCTTCTTGCACTCCAGTTTCAGTAGAACCTGGGTTAAAAATTCTACCAATTTCAAAAATATTTTGTGGATATTCATTATGTTGATTTTCGTTTAAAGTTTTGATTAAACTTGCTAGCAAACGGTTCCTTAAATGGTTATAATCACCCAAAGCGTTCTTTAAAGGAATGATTTTCTCCTTTTTGTTCATCTTATCATTAAGTTCTTCTTTTGTCATGAGATGATAATTCTTCACTTCTAATAATTTTAATCCAATCAAGATTTCTCTTACTTTTCGATAAAATTTTTCTAATGGATTTTCTTCGCCAATAGTGGCAACGTTAGGAATTTCTTCGACAAAATTTTCATAACCATAAGCAATAGCAATATCTTCAGCAAGATCGACTTGATGAAGGATATCGGCACGGTAAGCGGGAATTAAAACCATTCCATTTTCGTAACCATACCCCATCTTTTCTAACAATTCTTGGGCTTGTTTTTGTTTCAGTTCTAAGCCAAGTCTTTTATTGATATAAGTTAGGTCTAATTTCATTTTTTCTGGAGTGAGATTGGGGGTAGTTTTCTTTTCATCTTGATATTCTAATTCTAAAGAGTAAATTTCTCCGCCCATCTCAGATAAAGCAGTTACGACAATATTCAGACAAATATTTAAAGTAGAAAAATCAAATCCAGAACATTCAATAAATACTTCTTTAGTTTCTGGATTAATTTTTCCGGTAGAATGGGAATTAATGATTGGGGGCATACTAAGAATTTGATTATTGGCATCGATGAAAAAAGGAAATTTTTCTAAACCTTCTAATAAATGGCCAAATTCTCTTCCCGCTTTATGTTGGGAAAGGATTTGCAATCCGGTCATCTCTCGTTCTGATTCTAATGGTTGGAATTTAATTTTTTGTGGATCATCGGCTTGGTAAATTATCGGAAACTTAATTTTTTCTAAAGGATAAACACCAATGGCTAACTTTTTTCTGTTCCTGCCATAAGTAATGTGTAGCTTCTCTTGAATTTGAATGATTTCTTTAATTTTTTCATCATCAAAATTTAGGTTCTTAATAATTGCACAAGCAGTGTATGGGCGAATATCTTTTACAGAAGGTTTAATGATAACTTTTTGTTCACTTTTTTTAACTATATATTTTCTTAATCCTGTTTTTACGCCGATGAAACTGGAGAAGGCTCTGGCGAAGCCTTGTTCAGAAAGCATATCTGGACGATTAGGGAAAATTTCTACTTCTATTTCATTTCCTTCAATTTTTTCTAGATCTGTTCCGAGCATACTAATGCGGTCTTTAAGTTCTTCAAGAGGAAGCTCTTTTCCGACTAGTTGTTCAAATACTTTTTTGTTTAGTTTAACAGTAGGCATTTATGGTAATCCTCCGATTCCGGCAGCTAAACTTGTTGCAAACATAGAAAAAATAAAAACCATGTAGCCAATGATTAAAAAGACGAAGAGTACAGCAATAGGGATTAAAATTACGGCAACGCTTTTTCCCCAACTTAACTTTTGGCGATGTTTAATTCCCATCACTTGTAAAACAATGGTGTAGATTCCGGCGGCCCAATTAACAATAGGAATAACGCTAAACACGGCAGGGGCCATGGCATAAGCGATAGATTTGAAAGTTTCCATGTAACCTTGTTTTCCGCCAAAGATTAAAACAAACAAATGAGTGATTCCGGCACTGACAAACAACATGCCCCAGGAAAAAAGTAATAGAATGGGATAAAGCAAGAGAGCGAACAAGAAAATAAGGCCGATAAAGCCGTCGCCAAGCATTCCTACTGGACCACCAACAGCACCAAAGATAAGCATAAAGAAAGCTCCAATAATTAACCATAAGAGGTACATCAGGGCTAAAGTTATTGCTTGAATTTTTAGAAAAAAGATGGAAGGTTCACGGTAGCCAATTTTTTTAGGTAATTTTTCATAAAATTCTAACGGGTCAAACATGACCTTTTTCCAAGTATTAAATAATCCCATTTTAGTTTTCCTCCAAGTTTTTTAAATTGGTACTGGAACGTCAATGAATTCTGTTTCGACATTAAATTTTTCTTTAAGCAAGGGTATTAAAGCTTGCACGCCCCATACTTCAGTTTGGTAATGACCGCCAAAGATAACATTAATCTTATTCTCTTTAGCAGTATGGTAAGTAAAGTGGAGAGATTCTCCAGTAATGTAAAGGTCAGCACCAACGGCAATCGCTTGGTATAATTCTTTTGATCCTCCTCCTGAAACTAGAGCGACTTTCTTAATCTGTTCTGGACCAAAATTTAAGGTTGTGGTTTTCATATTATTTTTTTCTAGTGTCTCTTTAATTTTGGTTAAAGTGGTTTCTGTTTCACCCATAAAACCAATTGTTCTGTTATTATGATAGCCAAAAGGTTTAATTGTTTTCAATTCTAGGATTCGAGCTAGTTCAGCATTATTGCCATATTTTTCATGTCGATCTAAAGGTAGGTGAGAAGCGTAAACGGCAAGATTATTCTCAATCAAATATTTTATTTTACGGTAAGTGTCACCTTTAATATACTTAAGACCTTCCCAAATCATGCCATGGTGAACAATGAGCATTTGGCAACCTAATTGGACGGCTTTTTGGAAGGTTTCTAGGCAAGCATCAACAGCAAAACCAATTTTTTTGATCTCACCATTATTTTCTATTTGTAGTCCATTGCTAGAAGTATCTTCAATGTCGTTAATGTTCAATTCTTCATTCAAAAAATTATTTATTTCTTTTGCAGTTATCATTTTATTTTAACCAAGCCCTCATTGTTCTTAATTGTTTTAAATCGTTTTTGTATAATTCGCGAATGTCATTGATTTTATAATCATCCAAGATGATTCGGTCAAAACCTGGGCCCCAAGCGAGAACAGGAATATCTTTTCCGAGTAAAGGGACAACTACTTCTGGACGTAAGATGCCGGCACCTCCAAGTTCTAACCATTTCTGATGGATGGGATGGAAAACGTCAATCTCAACACTTGGTTCAGTATAAGGAAAGAAAGCTGGTCTGAATCTTGCTTGAGGGAAACCCATCTTCTTAAAAAATTCTTTTAAATAACCTAATAGGTTTCTAAAATTAGCATTTTTATCAATAACAATCCCTTCAGTTTGGTTGAATTCAAATAAATGTGACCAGTCTAGAGCTTCGTTACGAAAACATTTTCCTAAGGCAAAAAATTTTGCAGGTAAATCTTCTTCTTTAAGTTTAGATAAGGTTTTTGCCGATAAGACCGTAGTATGAGTTCTAAGTACATTCTTTTTTGCTTCTTCTTCGTTCCAAGAGTATTGCCAGCCTTTACTACCTATATTTCCACCATTTTCATGGATTGCTTTAACTTTAGTAACTAATTCTGGAGTGGGAAGTTGGCCTTTCTCTACTTCTCCTCCCAAATAAAAGGTATCTTGTAATTCTCTGACTGGATGATCTTGGGCAGTAAACAAAGCATCGAAGTTCCAGAAAGAAGTATTAACCATTTCGCCAGTCATTTCTTTAAAACCCATATCAATCCAAACTTGTTTGGCATATTCTAAAGCTTCATTGACAAAATGTTTCTTACCACGATTAATTTTAGGAACGTTAATCTCAACATCGTAAGCTCTAAATTGTTTATCTTTCCAACTACCTGTTTTTAGCATCTGAGGTGTTAAGCGGTTAAGGTATTCTCCACTAAGATCAGCGTTGGCTATTTCTTGGCCAAGTTCGGTTAGTTCTATTGTGGTTGTTTTAACTTCTTCCAGGTTGAGAAGACCTTTCCTTCTTTTCAATTCTTCAAAAGCAAATTTTTCGGTATCTTCTAGTTTTTCTAATTCTAAAGGAAATTCTTTATTGAGGAACTGTTCTTCCAGTGATGGTTGTTCCAATAGTTTTTTCCCTTGTTCGGTAATCTTGACTTGGAGGATTTCATCCTTCTGTGTTTCAATAGCAACTTTACGTTTTAATAATCCTAAACAGGCATTAACTTCTTCTCTGGTTAATTTAGATTTTTTTCGGATGACATTTAAGCCTTTAAAGTCATCATCAAGAACACTTAAGAAGATTTTTTCAGGAAGGCCTTCTTTTTGGTAATGCTCTCCGTTTTTATCAAGACTAATCATCTTTTTCTTTTCAACATTAATTTTAAGAAGTTCTTTATTTTCTAACCATTGCAAGGCACGCATTACTTCAATTGGTTGTAAATGGGCTTTTTTTGTAATTGCAGTTAGCTCTTGCTCTTCTTTTAGTATTGGTAAAACTGTCCTTTCCAAAGGATGAAGTTTAATGATAATAGATTTAATTTCCATCTTCTTGGCAATATATTGCTCAATATATAAAATTAACTTAGAAAATAGAAAAATAAATTAAAGAATCATAAAAATTCTAAACCACGAATTTTTAGGATACCAAAAAAACGCTTTTTTTGAGGATAAAGAAAAAAACTAAAAGTTTTACTTTAAATTCCAAGCACTATTAAACATACCATCCATCGCTGAAGCAAAGTAAGGACTCTTCACCCAGACGCCTAAATCGTAAGAAGGATGAACCTCTTTATCATCAAGCATCATGAAAACTAAATGACTGCTGTCAACGGTCATAAACCGAGAATTAACTTTAGTATTATGTTTCACTTCAGCAACGGCTTTTAGGCTATCAGCAATTTCTTTATTATCTTTAGTTAAAGGTGCAGAAATCTTAATCTTTACGCCTCTTTTCTTAGCTTTTTCTAAAGTTGAACGTAATCCTTCTACTTTACGCATGAAGCCTTTTTCTGTGGTAACGATATTAACACTTTTTTTGGCATCTTTAATTAACAAATCTAAGTGATTGTATAAATTGTGCCTTCCCCGCAGACAACCGGTTAGGTCGTTTGGATCAACTAAAGCAATCCCTTGCGTATGCAAAGTTTCTAGTTCAGAAAGTAAAGGGGATTTTTTAATTCCATCTAATCTTTTAATTTTTTCTTGTGCTTCAAGGCTCATATGTTTCTTAACTCGATCGACAACTTCTCCCGGTGGAATAGCAATATATTTAATTGGTTTACCCAATTTCATAACGACAAAACCTTTTTTCTCTAGTGATTCTAGTACATCATAACTTCTTGAACGAGGAACGTCAGCGATATCAGAAAGTTCTCCAGCAGTGGAAACTCCACGACTTAATAGAGCTGCCCATAATTTCACCTCATACAAATTTAGAGCAAAATAACGTCTTAATTTGCTTAATAATTCATCTTTTACAATCATTTTTCCCAAACCCCCCTCTTTTTTTGCGCAACTTGTTTTTGTTACTAATCTATCAGTAAACCAGACTACTATTAAAAGGTTGTGGTTTTGCAAAATGTAGTAATAAAAGAGTTTTTTTAATAACTAGAGATTATAGTTTGTATCTCAACAAAGCGGCAATCCCGCCAAGACCATTTAATCTTTTTCCACTTTCATTCTTAGAAGAAATTAAATGAATTTTTCCTTGTAAAGCATCTACTTTTTTCATCTGCTCATCTAATTCTACAAAGTGATTGTCTTCTCTTTTTTGTTTGATGAACAAGTCAGTAAGTAAAAGTTTACTAACCGCACCTGCAGTAATAGCAGTGTTAACTTCATCCCAACCATAAGCAACCGCACCTTCTTTGTTAATGGCGTTGAGTAATTCATCAAATAATTCTTTCTCTTCTCGAGTACGAGAATCTTTGAGAATCTGTTTTAGTTCTGGTTGGCGAATCACTTCGTCAAGAGCAGCTTGATCGGTTGAAGAGCAATTTGCAAGAACGATATTTTTTTTAAGTTCTGGGTTAGATATTTTTTTGATTAAATCTTCCTTATAGAAAGCAGGAGAAGCCAAAATAATTTTTTCCGGTTCATATCGGCCATTATAAACATCTAATGCTTTGATAATCTCTTGATAAAAATCCTTACCAAGGGATTCTTTTTGTCTTTTTTTTGGCATCTCGCCTTTAATTTTTACTAAAATTTGGTAGCCAAACTTTTTGGTTAAAGCAAATAAAGCTTCTTCACGGTCAAACAGGCATAAGAGGTAATGATATTTTTTTTCGGTTGCCTCTTTTAGTTTTTGTTTTTGGTAACTCAACCAATTAACTTTTTCTAAAGTAAATTCGCTAGCTTCATCTAAAGAAATAGTATGGTGGCTATCTCTAGGAACGTCTTCTGGGCCTTCTTTAACCAAGCCATTAATTCTTAAAGAGGTCCCTGATTCACTAAAATTAATTGTTTCTGCTTCAATTTTTAAGGTAAGTGTCTTTTTAGTTGTTTTAGCATTTTCAGAATCGCCAATCTTAATTTTACGGGTAGTTTTGCCTTTAACAAAATCTCCAGGGTCAATTAATTGGGAGAGATACCATAAATCGTCTAGTTCGCTCACTTTAAGTTTAACGAGGCCTTTCTTAAAATCGGATTTGATAAGGTCCATAGAAAATAAAAAAAAGAAAGAAGTATTAAAACTTATTGTTATTTAGCTGTTTATTCTATTAATTCATAATTATCGGGTAGAGTGACATCAGCATTCTTAACATCATTTAATCCATCTAAACTGAATGTGTTTTTCTCTAAGACCACTTCTTCATCATCTTCAAGCTGGTAAATGATTTGTTTTAGTGGAATTCCCGAATAAGTGTCAACAGAAAGTTTCTCCAATTTTCCGTCTGAATTAGTATAGCTAAGCACAGCAGCTTTTCGGTTTTCGATTGTTTCTTCGCCAATCTTTTGTGCAGATAATGGAAGAGCGGAAAGCAAATCTAAAGGAGTCGGGCTGATTTTTTCTGAAGTGTAAACAAGTTTAAATGCTTGATTATCTAAATCATCACAAAGAACACTGTTTGTGCTACAGGTTCCCACAGCTGTTTTTTCATTAATGTTTAAGTAAATATCAATATAGTAAAATTCTTGGTTAAGTTTTACTGGACTAAGATAAATCTTCTTAATTTTATCTCCCTTTAAGTAAGCTTGATAAGTAGCAACTTCTTCATAATTATTGTTGCTTTGCATAATCAAAGATATAAAAGAGTAATGGTAACTGTTGACTTTTTCACTTTTTTCAATTAATTCCACTACTTCACTAGAATGGCTTGCTGCTTCCACATTTTCTTTAATTTCGTTTACTTCTTCTTTAATATTTTTAGCAATTGTTTCTGTCGTTTCTTCAATCTTATCTTTAACTTCACCCATTTCTTCTTGCAATTCGTCAAGTTGTTGATTTTGGCAAGAGGTTAACATTAACAAAGCTAAGATTAGCGGAAAAACCACATTAAAAATATATTTTGTATCCTTCATTTTAGGTAGTAATAAATGCCTTGATTTAAATATTTTGTTAAAAAAGGGTAATGTCAAGTTATGGGAGTAATTGTCAAAAGCACTACGCACGGCGCCTTAGATTTTGTTCATTTCATTCACAAAATGCGCCTCCTTTGGCGGTAGTGCTTTTGCTAACACAGTTAACTTGACATTGCCTTAAAAAAGTAATATCTCAGCCTGCACGGCACGATTATGGGGCAAGATTTAACTTTTAATTTTACTACCCCATGTGCCTCCTTTGGCAAGGCTGACATATTATTTGTTAAAAAAGCTGACCTTAACCATTACTTTTATATATTACAAAAATTTTACTTCTTAGTATGGTGAGTAAAAAGAGAGGTCAAGCGGCAGGTGCAGCTGTTTTATTAGTGATTATTGCTGGTCTCTTGATTGGATTTATTGTGATGGTTTCTCCGCAAGATCGGGCGGAAATTTTAGGAGAAGATATTGATTCTGATAGTAATTTAGAAGAGATTGAAGATGCTGTTTTGGAGGAGAATTTACTCACAGTTAGTCCGGGTAGGGTTGATTATTTAGCGCAACAAGAGATGGAACATCCTTTGCCGGTGGTTAACATTTATACTCAAACTGAAGCAAAAATATTAGCGGAAAGGAATATTGCTTATGCTAAAAAAGGGGTTTTTTCTGAAGAGGTGGAAAGTTTTCGCTTTGCTATTTCTGATTTAGGGAATACAGAAAATGTTTTATTGAGTTTTAAGGTGGATAGTAGTGAAGGACGCTTAGTGATTACTTTAAACGAAGAAAGTATTTTTGATGCAGAAGTAAATCCTGGAAGTATTCAACCAATTAACCTACCAAAAAATTCATTACGGGATGAGAATATATTAAAGATTTCTGCTTCTTCACCAGGAGTAGCGTTCTGGGCGACAAACGAAGTTTCTTTAGAAGAAGTCAAGATTATTGGTGACGTAACCAATATTGAAGCGCAGACTTCCAAAAACATCTTTTTAGTTTCGGAAACGGAAAAAAAGAATTTAGAAAAAGTTATTTTGAAATTTCAACCGGAATGTGTTTATCGGGAAGTTGGCAAGTTGATTGTGACGGTTAATCGTAACGAAGTTTATAATGGTATTCCTGACTGTGATTTAGCGATGGTACCAATTGAATTTTCTCCTGAATTAGTTTATCAAGGGGAGAACGAAATTATTTTTCATACGGAAAAAGGAACTTATTTATTGTCTCATGTTTTAATTGAATCGGAATTAAAAGAAGTTGATTTTCCAACGTATTATTTTGAATTATCGAATGAACAGTACGAAGAAGTGGTTGATGAAACGATGCGGGTACGTTTAGAAATGGATTTTGTTGACGTTGTGACAAAGAAGCAAGGTGATTTAGTGATCAATGGCCATTTATCCAGTTTTGAAACGAAAGAGGTTTCTTTTGTGCTTGATTTAAGTGATGATATTGTCAGAGGAAATAATGCGATTAAGATTAAACCAAGAAGAACACTTGAGATTCGTGAATTAAAAGTAGATTTAGTTGATTAGGTTTTCTTTTATGAATAATTATTTTTATTTTATGTAGTAATATTTTATTGTTGTTTATTAGGAAGGTTTTTATATGTTAGATTATATACTTATTACTAATTAAATAAAAAAGAGGAAAGATATGGCGGAAGATTCTACTGGTAAGAAGGGAGATAAAGCAGAAACTAATATAAATGTAAAGCCGCAAGTAGAAGTTGTAGAAAAAAAAGCAACTGAGGGATTCTGGAGTAGATTTAGAACTAATCAGTCTGACAAAGCAAAAACAAAGGCTGCTAAAGCTGAAAAAGGTGCTGCTGAAGAAGAAAAAGAAGCGGCGCAGGCTGAAGAACAGAAGGATAAAGCAGAAGAAGGGTTCTTTAAGAAGTTAGCGCAAGGAAAAAGTGGTTCTGATGGAGGTGGAGGAGAAAAACAAGAATCAAATAAAGTTGTTCCACTATTTTTAGTTCTTATTGGATTAGCGCACTGGGCTTTGAAAGTGTTTGTTTTTAATGGCCAGTCAAATACGATTCTCTTCCTTACTTCATTTGTCCTGTTTGTCTTAGCAGGATTTGCTCTCTCTGGCAGTTTAGAGAAAAATCGATTGACTATCTTTTTACCAATGATCGCTTTTATGGTTTGGTATTTGGGTTTCGAAGGGAATTATAGTCCAGGTTTTTTGATGACCTTTATTCCTGTAGTGGTAGCAATATTAATTGGAGTAGGTTTTCTTACCAAAGGGGAGTCCGCTAAACCAGAACTTCTCGGACTCTTACCAGTATTATTTTTCTTTCTTGATCTTGGACTTATTCCTTGGTTGATTGAGAACTTTAATTGGAGCATTACTGAATGGGTGAGAAGTTTGATTATTTGGACACCATGGTGGTTCTATTTTGGTATTTTTACTGCGCCAAGCAAAGGAAAAATTGGTGGATTACTTACTTTTCTAAAAGTTGTGGGAGTAGTTTATGCAATCTTTTTATTAGCGGCTCCTAGTTTTGATTTTGGTCACGCCGCACAAACTTTACCTAGTTTTGGAGAGCTTAGTGAGTCGCAAGCTCGCATAATGGAAAATATACCAAAGGGAGAAAATAAGGCTTATTCTCGATTTGTTTGTTTGTTTGAAGAGCCAACGGATGTAGAAGGATGTTTTGAAAGAAGGCAGGAAGATGCGTTGCTGGTAGCAATCTGTGAAGAAGAAGAGCAAGTTAATTCTAGAATTATAACGATGAGTGAATGTAAAGAAAGAGAAAAAGAAAAGCTAAAAAGGGAACAAATTCAAGTTTCCGGAGTAGAGGATAAAACAATTAAAGAACCAACCACAGCAGAATTTAAAATTAGTGACTATTTTCCGAAAACAATTTATCGACAGGCAGGGGAAGAAGTGAAAACAAAGTATCCGGCAGAATTTAAATTTGAAAATCCGCGTAAACAAGGAGTGGAGATTACCTTTTCTTGTCATTTTATTAATAGTGACGACGAGGAAATTGTTGGTATAACCACACCAGCAGAGCCGGTAGTAATAACTGAGGGGGAGAGAGCAGTATTAACGACAACAGTTACTTGTGAAGCGGAAGAGAATCTTGAAGGAAGTTATACTTTAGTTTACCAAGCTAATTTAGAGGAATTACAAACGAAGTCAAGGTTAGCAAGAGTTTTTATTGGCGAAAAAGATTTTAACTGGAAGGAGAAATGGCTGCCGGAAATTAAACAAGCTCATTTTCCCGGAAATGAACATTTATCAAAAGCGCCTAATGAATTTGCGGCAATCAGTTTTGCTTTTGGAAAAACTTTAGAAGATCCGATTATTGAAGCAAGTGACGTTTTATTTTTAGCTGCTAATGTGGAACATAAATGTGAAGAGTTAACAATTAATCATTATAAAATTGATTTAGAAGGATTAGATTCTTTTGCTGAACCACAAAGTTGCTTAGAGGGGTGGGAGGTTATCGGACAAGAAAATGAAGAGATTGTTTACTTGCCTACTTGTACTTTTAGTAGGATGCCCGGTGAATTGGAAAATGTTGATGAAGGTTACATTTACAAAGAGTTTATCGCCGAACTAGATTATGATTGTTTATATGAAAGAACAATTCGTAATGTGAAAGTGGAAGTGATTGGAACAGAACCAGAAGAGGAGGTCAGCTGATGAAAATTTACTTTTCGTTTTTAGTTTTATTATTGAGTTTATTTTTATTAGGCTGTGGTTCTAATCAGGGAGATGATTTATCGGATTATAATTTTAAACAAGGGTTAGCAGGATTAGAATTAAGTTTTTTAGATAATTCCCCTCCTGAAAAAATTTATCCTCATTCTGATTTTAGGATTGTAATGGAGTTAATAAATCTTGGTGCGTATGATATTGATAATGGGGAGATTAGCATTTTAGGGTTAGAGGAGAGGTATTTTTTAGTTTATCCCTTAAGCCAATCTTTTGATGAGATGTTGGGAAGGAGTTTAGTTAATCCTGGTGGTGATCAACAATTTTTGGAATTTTCGGGAACTGCATTAGATTTATTTGAGAATGCGGAAGAATACAAAGCGAATTTTTTTATTAAAGTTAGTTATGATACAGAAATTGAATTTGGTGATACAATCTGTATTAATCCTAATCTATATGGGGTTTATGACAGTGGGTGTGAGATAGAGAAAAAAAGTTATCGTGGACAGGGTGGCTACTTAGCAGTAACGGAATTGGAAGAGATTATTTCTCCTGGAAGTGGGGTAGAGTTTAGGTTAATTGTTGAGAATAAAGGTCCTGGAGAAGTAGGAGAGGTGATTTTAGGAAGAGCAGAACTGGGCGGAGAGCCGTTAGAATGTCATTTTCCAAGAGCAGAAGGTGATCAGCGTAGAATTGATTTTACTGAGCAAGAACAGAAAATAACAGCAATTTGCCGGAAGAGTTTTATCAGTGGACAGAATTCTTATACAACTACTTTAGCCGTAGATTTTAAATATGAGTATGAGTTGGTGGAACAAAAAGAGCTCCTGATGGTGAGATAGCTTCTTTTTTTGAGAGGGTAGGGAATGAAAAAAATACTAGTGATAGGACTGTTATTATTTTGGATTGGGAGTGTTATTGTTCAAGGGATGTTTTTTGATTACAATGAGTTAAGTCAATTAGAACATGGGCAAGTGGAATTGCAGTTATTATTTTATTCTCCTTTTGAAACTTTAGATGTTGTAGAAACAGAATTGGAGAAAGTTGCTTTAGAAAAAAAAGAAATGGTTAAAGAAATTAGTATTATTGAAAATACTAAACCGGAAAATTTGGAGATTTTAATTACTGAAGAAGGATTTGAGCCGAAGGAGCTAGTTGTTGAGGTTGATCAAATTATAATTTGGAAAAATCAAAGGGAAAAATTACCTGCTTTAGTGTTAGGGTTGCGAGAAATTTCTGAAATGAAAAGTAGTTATATGGAACCAGGAGAAGAGTTTGGTGGGAGTATCTCTGCAACCGGAGAATATACTTATGTTGACGGGATTATTATTGGTCAGGTGGGTAAGATAATTGTTAAATGAATCACAATTATTTTAATGTAAAAGAATTTTCCTTTTAATTATGAAAATTGCTATTTTAGGTGGGGGTTCTTTAGCACAGCAGACATATTTACTTACTTTTTTCTAAAGCTTCTTCCAGTTTTTCAGGATTGAAGCCAACGAGTACTGTTTCTTTATCATTGTTAGTGATAATCGTTATGGGAACGCCCATTTGGCCGGTTTTTTCGATTAGTTCGTCTCGGAATTTAGCGTTTTGAGTTTCAGAAACGTCAATGTCTTCAAACTGGACTTTTTTCTTTTTTAACCACTCCTTTAGTTTCTTACACCAAGGACAAGTGGGAATAGATAAAACTTTTATTTGCATGGAAACATACCTCGTAATTTTTAATGAATATGTGTGGGTATTTATAATTTTTGTTAAAGAACTTAGTTGTTTAGTCCAGCAACGTACATTTCTCTTGCAATTAAATTAGCATGAGCAGACATTTTGGGAGTGTATTGGTGTCGTCGAAATTTTCTTTTTTTGTGTAATTCATGGATTAATTGTGAAGAGGGGTTCATTTGTGTATTGGCCATTTCCCAGGCCGGAGCCAAATATGGTTTATCTTCACTGGGTAGACCTTCTTCTGCATAAGGGAGAATAGTTCGAAGAAAATCAACCATTAAATCTCCATACTTAGGATGAGTTTCTAAACCTTTGTCAATATAAGCTTGTTCCATCGCTAAACCTGTCCTGTGGTTAGGGACGACAAATCTGTTCGGAGTAAATTCATAAAATCCATCTTGTTCTGCAACGATGACAGGAATATGTCTGGACATGGCATAATCATTAATGCCTTTTATTAATGCAGAATTATCTGATAAATGATATAATGGGGTGGCATCAGCACTTCTTACTTCCCAAGTTCCTGTTGGACCAAAATAATCTCTTTTTCTGATTGGAGCATAGCCAGTATTGTGGGGTTGAAATTCTTTTAGAAATTCTGTTGGTGTTATTCCTTCTCTAGCGGCTACTCTTTGCCAAATCTCTACTAATTGCACATTCCTCTCATTAATCACTCCTAGTGATTCAGGATAGTCTTGTAATTGAGCATGGAAAGGAAATTCAGAGAAAACGTTATATCTGTGTAAATTGATTCTATGGTTATTCAAACTGTTCCTGCCGTCATATCTTATCGGAGAAGTTGAGGTTAAGGCTGGTGAGAGTGGCTCGACACCTTTTAATAACCTTATTTGGTATAATTTTCTTTCATCATCTGGGGCTTGGGCAATATGGGTATGTGTTCCAATAGGGGTAGGCAACATATTTGCTTTTCTTTCTCCTAAGATTTTTCTATATATTGCGTTTCTATGAGCATTCTCATTAATTACTCCTCTTCCTGCACCATATTCACTGGCAGTTACGGGAAACATTCCTTTTTCTAAACAAATTTCTTCAACAGTTTGTAATTTTCTTTCTAAATCGTGATGTAATTGGTCAATAGTGAGAGCAGGATCAGAATTAACTTCAATTTGGGCATGTGTACCTTCATAAACTAGCCAATAAGAACCATTTTCTCTTCTTGTTCTTGGATCATTAAGAGCTAATTTTGCACCTTCAGGGACAAGGAAGCCATTCGCATCAATTAAGTGCAATTCCAGTTCCGCGCCGATTGTTGATTGATAGTCCATTTTTTTCCACAAGAAACAAGGGGGTAAACCACCTTCCTCTTTTGTATATTAATATGGTAAATGCCCTGAAATATATAAACATTTCGCTTTTGGGGTAGTTATTTTGGTCCTTTTCAGGGTTTTTTGGTGTTATCTCGTGTTTTTGATGTTTCTATGGATAAATTATGTTGTGGATAGTATATCTGGGCCAAAAATTAGCTTTTAATTAGAAATGCAGATATAAATTAGCTTATTTATTGAGAAAATATGAGCATGCGATGATCACGAAATTTTTTTGTTTCAAGTGTTTCAAAAGCTTCCCGAAAAACTGTTTCCGGAACAGAAAGTGCACCTAAAGAAGGATCAATTAAATGGAAATAATTTTCTTGATAACCATGGACAATAATATAATTAGAAGTGTTTTTTTTCTCGTTTCTTATTGGTTTAGTGTTGATTCTAAGAATAATGAGGTTGTTATCATCAAGTTCATTTTTAATGTCTTGAAGATTGATTTCTTTTTCTAATATGGAAATGTTTTTTCTCTCTGCTTCTTTTAGGTTTAGTTGGGAAGTGAATTTAGCATTATCAATATCTTCTTTTTTGTAACGGTAAAAACGGTAATCTGGAAAATCATATTCTTTTTTCTCGACGATAATTCGGGGATTTAAACCAGTTTCTTGGGCGTAATTAGCGAGAGCAAAAATACAGGAGGCTCTGGTTGGTAAGAGGGCACTTTTTTGCCAAATTTTAAATTCATTTTCGCGGTTAAGTTTGATTTGAGGATTAAAATGATGGAGAATTGTTAAGAGAGAAGAAGCGGCACAAGTAAAAGGGGTTGTTTGAAAATAGGGTTGCATATAGTTAGAATTTGGTTAGGATTAATAATATTTGTGGCTTTGATACAAATCTTTATAAGTAATCCTCGTTCTAACCATAAAATCAGGTATCTATAATTAAAATCCGGGCTAAAAGGAAATAAAAATGTCTAAAAAAGCCAAAAAACTAAAGAAAGATCAGAAAAAGGCAGCGAAAGCGAAGCCAGTAAAGAAAAAAGTTAGCCGTATTAAAGCTAAGAAGAAAATTTGGTTTAGAATTATTGCTCCACGAGTTTTTGGAAACAAAGAAATTGGTGAAAGTTATTTGAGTAGTGCAGAAAAAGCTCTCGGTCGCGTGTTAAAAGTTAATTTAAGAGAATTAACTGGGAGTGTGCGAGATCAAAATGTGCGAATTAGTTTTCAAATTAACAAACTTAATGGTACGCTCTTAAACACTTCTGTGTTGGGTTATGAGTTAACGCCAACTTATGTTAAAAGATTAGTCAGAAAAAATACTAGTCGTTTAGATGATCATTTTATTCTGAAAACGAAAAGTGGAAGGGAAATTATCATAAAAAGTTTAATGATTACTTTTAATCGTACTCAAAGGTCAACTCAGTCTGCGTTAAGAAAAGAATTACATAACTTGTTGAAAGAAGAAGTAGCCAAATCTGGTTTTGATGTTTTGGTTGATAATTTGGTTCATTACAAAGTGCAAAGTATTTTGAAGAAAAGATTAAAAAAGATTTCTCCTTTAAAAGAAGTAGCAGTAAGAGTATTAGAATTACGAACGAAAGGTTTAGCGAAAGAGGAAGTTGTCGTTGAAGATAAGACTAAAGTGGTTAAAAAACCAGAAGCAGTTGAATCAACAAAGGAAGAGAAAACTCCTGCTGCTATTAAAGAAGAAAAAGAAACTTCACCGGCTGATGTAAAAGATTAATTTTTTCTGATGAAATTTTTAACTTTTGTGGACCTGCACGATGATAAAAAATATTTACATGAATTAGTTTCTCGAGCAAAAGAAGATGATATTGGTTTTGTGATTTGTGCAGGAGACATTAGTCAGTTTGGTCGTGGTTTAATCCCTGTGTTGAAAAAATTTGATGATATCGGCAAAAAGTTTTATTTAATTCCTGGTAATCATGAGACTGATGAGATGTTAAGAAAAGTAAGTAAAGAATTCAAGAATGTGGTCAACTTCAATCAGCAAGCTTTTAAAATTGACAATTATATTTTCTTAGGTTATGGTGAAGGTGGATTTGCTTTAGAAGATGCTGAGTTTAGAAAAAAAGCACGAGAATGGTACAGTAAATATAATGGAGAAAAAATTGTGCTGGTTACACATGGACCGCCTTATGGAACAAAAATAGATCTTTTAGGGGAAAGGCATGTGGGTAATAAAGATTACAGTAAATTTATTCAGAGAATTAAACCAAAGTTAGTTATTTGTGGTCATTTACATGAAACGGTAAATATTATTGACGAGATTGAAGGAATAAAAATTATTCATCCGGGTTGGGAAGGGATGGTAATTGAGTTGAGTTGATTTCCATAAAGCGAGCTTTATGGTGTCCTCAAACTTCGTTTTGCGGTTCAAGAAGAGCTTAGCTCTTCTGAACAAGAAACTTTGTTTCTTTGTTCCATAAAAACTTTTTTAATATTTATAGCAATTCCTTTTTCTTTTGTATTTATTTCTACAGCGGAGAGGAGAGCTTCACCAATGGCAACTAATTCTCCTTTTAATGTAAGAATGGCAATAGTTTCATTTTTCTTGAAATTTTCTAATTTACTGATTCCAGGAATGGCTAAGTCTCGTCCGTGAGTAAGAGATTCAATTGTTGTATCAAAAATCCAGCATTTAGGAAGATGGATGATTGCATTTTCGATCGGTTGCAAACAGTAACGGAGAAATTTGTCGTTGTTTTCTTCTTTGTAATAGTAGTAAGCGTCTTCTAAATCGTTGAGAGTGATAAGGTTATCCTTTTCAGTGAAAGGGCCGGCTTGGGTTCTTCTTAGTTCTGCCATATGGGCACCGACACCTAAAGCTTTACCATAATCAAAACAAATTTTTCTGATGTAGGTTCCTGCTTGACATTTAACTTTGAATAGAACATCTTGATCTTTAATCTCTAATATTTTTAAATCATAAACTTCTCTAACTCTTTCAACTCTTTTGACAGCACTTTTTATCGGTGGCAATTGTTTAATCTTACCTTTAAATTGTTCAAAAGTTTCTTTGATTTTTTTTTCATTAACTTCTTTATGGATATGCATTAAGCAAACATACTCTTTTGGAGCAGTTAGCAAGAATTGAGCGATTCTCGTGGCTCTTCCTAAGGCGATTGGTTGGACTCCGGTTACGGCAGGATATCTCTGAACTTTTAGTTCTCTAGAGTGCCTGAGTGACCAGCTTTACCAATATTTAATATTTTTTTTACGTAATCTGATGTCTGATGTGAAGTTGGACCTTTCAGTTTATCAATATTAACAATCCCATACTGAATTAATTCTGCGGTCGTTCTTTTGTTGGAATCTTGTCCAAATTCTCCAATGGCTTCTTTCTTCACAAAAATTTGTTTATTCATTCTTCACCTCCTGTTCCATTTTTGAAATTAAATTTAGCAAGTCAATTCCTTCATTAGTAATTGATATTTTGAATGGATTTTGATTTATTCCTTTTCCATTAATACCAATCAATTTTTGATATTGTTTTTTTCTTAGTGTAGAAAGGCAAGAATCTTCACGAATATTTAATGTTTTAGATAGTTCTTTAACAGTAATCTCTTCTTTAGGCTTAATTTCCTTTAAATATTTTGAAGCAGTTTTTGTAAAACTATGGATTAAAAACCCTTTGAAAGCATTTTCTTTCCTCTCTTCATGTTCTTTGAAAGGAATTAGGTTGTTAGACAGAAATTTATCAAAGAATGGGATGAAGTTTTCCCATTTTTCAAGAATAAATGTGCCACTGTTTTTTCTATCTGATATCTTAAATAAATGTAATAAGTTTACATTTTTCAATATTTCTTTAAATAATTCTTTCTCGTCTTTATTATAACTTAATGTTATCCTGTGGAGTCCAACTTTGCTTATTTGAGCTCCACCTTCTGCATACAACAATCCATTTAAGGCATTTAAACTTAAGTTA
>JAHJDQ010000166.1 GCA_018812355.1 Nanobdellota archaeon
AAATAATCTTTTTTTTATGGTCAAGGCAACAAAAAAGAAAATTACTAAAAAAAGTAGTCCTGCTAAGAAGAAAGCTCCAGAACAGGTTTTTGGGTATGAACTGCTTCTAGATTGTTATGATTGTAAACCAAAAGTATGTGGTGACTTGGATCATTGCTACAGTTATCTTGACAAGATGGTTGATTTTATTGACATGAAAAAACAGGAACCGCCCACCATCTTTAGAACAGACCGAAAATCCTTTCCTGACAAGGCTGGGTTAAGCGGCTGGGTTCCCTTGGTAGAATCTTCTATCGTTATCCATACCCTTTCTAAGAATAACTTTATTTCCATAGATGTTTATAGTTGTAAAAAGTTCAGTCCTGAGAAAGTTGTACAGTTCACTAAAAGATATTTCGCTCCTAAAAGAATTGAGAAACAGTTTGTCTTAAGGGGTAAACATTATTACAATAAAAAATGAGGATTTAATTCGCTTTATATCCAGGCAAATTTTTTAGAAAGTAATATAAATCAGCTTTAGCACGAGATTATAATGATTCGATTATCATTGTGTATGATTACAAAAAATGAAGGTCAGTATTTAGACAAAAGTTTGAACTCTGTTAAAGATTTAGTTGATGAAATAATAATTGTGGATACCGGGTCGACAGATAATACTAAAGAGATTGCAAAGAAATTTACTAATAAAATTTATGATTTTAACTGGTCTGATGACTTTTCTGCAGCCCGTAATGAAAGTTTGAAATATGCTACCGGAGAGTGGATATTTGTTTTAGATGCCGATGAAATAATTGCACGGAGAGACCATCTTTTGATTAAAGAGCTGTTGAACGATGATGCTGATGCTTTTATGGTCACGCAGAGAACATATGTAACCAACCCGAAGTTTATTTATTTTGTTTCTTCAGAAGGAGACAATTATGAGGAAAGTAAAGACTTTCTAGGGTGGGCTCCGGCAAAGATTGTTAGATTGTTTAGAAATAATAAGGGATTTCACTTCTCAGGCCGTGTTCATGAATCCGTAATTCCTTCGATAAGTGAACAAGCAGGGATTATTAAAGAAGTTAATTTGCCCTTGCATCACTTCTCAATTCTGAAAGGGGATTCTGTAGCAAGAGATAAAAAAAGTTTTTACAAAAAACTAGGAACTTTGAAAATGAAAGAAAATCCAGAAGATTTTCGAGCAAGATATGAAGCCGCGAGAAGGTGTTTAATTGAGAAGAAATTTTTGGAAGCTAAACAACTTTTAGAAGAAACAGAAAAATTAAATCCCCAGTTTTCTCCTATTTATCCCTTAATGATCTTTGTTTACGCTGAACTTAACGATGTTCAAAAAGCGGTAGAATCATTCTTAAAGGCAAAGAAACAGGGTTCAAATATGAGGTCTTCCGTTCTTAATATGGCCGCTGCATATGAGAAAAATAGGATGTATGAAGATGCAATAAATGTAGTATCTGAACATAAATATGACTTAACAGACTTTACGCCCCTTCTTTATCTGTTAGGAAAATGTTTTTATTATTTAAAAAATTATGAAAAAGCTAAGTTTTTTCTACAAAAAGTTGTTGAAAAGGACCAGAAAAATATTAATGTCCAAACTTTTTTCATTGATACTCTGTTAAGATTAAAGATTTATAAGGAAGCACATCCGGTTTTAATTCAAGCAATTAATTCGAATCACCCGCTTTCTGAAAAATTTAGATTAATTCTAGAGAATTTAAATTAGAGAGTCTGATATTTAAAAATTAGTTTTCGGTTAAGTCTTCTAGCCTCTTTATCCGTTACATTTAAAAACAAATAAGTTAATGTTTAATATCATGAGTTCGAATAAAAAAAATTTCAAGTTCTACGCTAAAAAAGCCTGGAAGTTTTTTTGGGATGAAGATTCTGTCTGGAGCTGGCTGCTGAACATTGTTGTAGCTATAGTCTTGATCAAATTTGTCGTTTATCCTTTGCTGGGCTTGGCTTTAGGTACCAGTTATCCCATCGTTGCCGTAGTCAGCGAAAGCATGGAGCACGGCTTGTATAACGGCGCTCTTTGCGGTAATAATTTAGATAATTATCAAGAATCGTTTGACAATTACTGGAAATATTGTGGTGATTGGTACGAACAAAGAGGCCTAACCAAAGAACAGTTCCAGAAATTTCCTTTTAAGAACGGTTTCAATAAAGGGGACGTAATCCTGCTGTGGAAAGCTAAACCAGATAATGTTGCCATAGGTGATATTTTGATCTTTCAAGGCAATAAGCCCCAGCCGATAATCCATAGAGTTGTTAAAGGATGGAATACGGACGGGAAGTATTATTATCAAACTAAAGGTGATCATAACAGCGACAGCTTTCCAGCTATCTTAGAAGATGAGATCAGTGAAGAAAGGTTGCTGGGAAAAGGTTTGGTCAGGGTACCTTACTTAGGCTGGCTGAAGATTCTGTTTGTTGACTTAGTAAAGCCGTTGGGAATAGATATTCAACGATAAGAAAGCTCTTAATTTAAAGGTTTTATATTGTTTTTAATATATTTGTTGAGCTTTAGTTCTTAAAAAAGGAAGGAAGAAAAAAATCAACCATAAACATCTTTGCGATGATCAAAACAGTTAATTATGAGTTTATCCTGTTCGATTCTGTAAATTATTCTAAATGGAGCAGCCCTTGTACTGCGATGATTCTTTAAATCATATTTCAAGAGCTTTCCTGTTTCTGGACTTTCAGAAAGTTTCTTTAATTGTTTAATTATCTTTATTCTAGTAGTCTTATCTTTAATTTTCTTAAAATCTTTTCTGAACTCATCAGAGAATATGATTTCCATTTTAGGCCATTAATAGATCATCAATTTCTTCGTCACTCATAGAAGTATCGGCTTTAACAACTTTTTTCCTACTTATTTGTTCTTCACTTCTCTCAATGTTTTCTATCAAGTGGAGATCTCTGGTTAGAGTTTCTTTTCTAATCATTTTTAATAATATATTTCCTCCTTCATTGAAGACGAGGAATTTTGTTGAGGGTTTTATTCCGGCATCTTTTCTAATTTCAGCTGGTATTACCACTTGTCCATTTTCAGATATTTTAGTTATTGAAACTTCCATTTTTCACCGCCTAAAATGTATTTTAATATTAAAAGGCATTTTATATTTAAATCTTTTGGTGATTTTCAGGAATTCTTCACTTCTTATAGCATTTTATCGTAACAACTAAATGACAAAAACAAGAGCTAATCTTATAAAGAGGGAACAAATTTGAGTTAGATATGGAATACGACATAATTTTTGTCATGGGAGAAATTTACTTTGACCACCCTTTATGCGGTGTAGCTCTACTTAAAAGACTCCTGGAAAAAAATCATTATAAAGTTGGGGTGATTGAAAAACCAATCGCTGAAAATGAGCTTAAATCTTTAGGTAAGCCAAGACTCTTCTTTGCTGTAACTTCTGGAGCGATAGACTCTATGATCAGGAATTATACGCCTTTAAAAAAGAAAAGGTCCGAAGACGAGTATAATGATTATGACGAAGAAGTTCCTGACCGGGCCGTAACCGTCTATTGCAACTGGCTGAAAAAGAATTATAAGGATGTTCCCATCGTTATCGGCGGGACGGAAGCAACTTTAAGGAGATTCGTACATTATGATTATTGGCAGAACCGGTTAAGGAAATCTATCCTGCTTGATTCACGGGCGAACCTTTTGGTCTATGGCTGCGGCGAGAAACAAATTCTGGAAACAGCTTCTAGGATCAAGAACGGAAAAAGCTTAGAAGGGATTGAAGGAACCTGTATAATCAGCAGATCTTTGCCGGAAAATTTCAAAGAGCTTCCTAGCGAAGAAGAAGTTATTGAATCTAAAGAAAAATTCTGCCAGATGCAGCTGATGCTGGGAAATAATAATCTGGCCCAAAAGACCGGAACTAGATATGTTCTACAATATCAAAGTCCGTCATATACTTCTTCAGACTTGGATGAATATTATGAGCTTCCTTTCACGAG
>JAHJDQ010000167.1 GCA_018812355.1 Nanobdellota archaeon
AATAATGGTAGAAGATCTTCAGAAACTAGTTATTGAAGAGTTTTCTGGAAAGAACGCTCAAGAAACATATATTCAGAAAGCTGATGTTTAGGTACGTGGAATGATTTAGGAGATTTCAGTTCTCCACCGATAGAGAGATTCCAACATACGTACCAGTTTGATAAATCAATTGAGTGGAGATATTTTGTCATTTTATAATCATAGTTCATATTAAGAAGCCTAAGCTATTCAAGCGTAAGTACCTTATCTCTAATGAACCCAAGAAATTCTCTTATCTCGCTATCGGTTAGCTTCTCGAAATTGTCGTCTGCATGAGCCGCCATAGAACCTATCTTGTAGTTAGCCCTAAGACTTGTTTCAAACGGTTCATGGATTATCCCTTTCTGTCTAAGTTTAATGATAAGTTGGTCAAATTTCACGTCTTCAAATGCTTCCATTTTCTTGGCGTATTCTTTTATCGTAGTCTCAAGGACAATCCGTCCGTAAATGGCAGCAGGGCGTTTATAACCTTGCTTAAGGAACTCTTCTGCTTGTTTGTGCATATCGAGGAAGATCACTAATTCTTTTTTATAAAACAAATCATCGACTAAGCCTTTGCTCAGAGCGTCATAAATATACTCTAAAACACCAGTTGCTTTTGCTATATTTTCTCGATAATATCTACAGCCATTTTCATAATGACTATAACTTTCTGAAGCAAAATCATCATGAAATACTGAAAATTGACCAAAACGAACTTTAAGTAAATTCTTAGCCTTACCTTCCCACCTTTTAGCATCTTGATAATAAAGGGAGTTTACTACATTAACATTCCAATCTTTTAATTTAGATTTAAGCTCGTTACCTTCCTTAATTAATGCTTTAAGTTCCTTAAGTATTAATGCTTCATTCATAGTTTATTCTCGGAGAAACGTTACTTTATTAATTTTGCCGAACTGTTTGACCATGATGTTTCGAACTTGTCATGATAGGATTTGCGACCGCAGGGAGCAATAACTTCCCGGATTGCCTGTGGTGTCAGGCACTGGGCGAGTTCGAGATTGGATTTTCTTAAATTATTATTCTATCGTCGCTATTGTATACTAATTAACAATAAAAATTATAAAGAATCGAATGTCCGAACTCTCGATGCAAACAACACTATCGGGAAATCTCTCTGCGGATGAAGTTTACATTTTCGGAGATGAATCAGGAAGCGAGAAGGAAGGCTTTCTAGCTTATGGTCTCGTATGTATAGAAAAGAAAGACCTGACGGAACTTTATGCCCTCTTACAGAAGGAAAGGGAGCTTCACGAATGTTGTGACCCAATACATTATAATGAACTTAAAGGCTGTTTAAGCTCATCGAAATACAAGACCGCTTTAGGCTGGCTTAACCTAGTTGCTTTAGATAAATTGCCGGTCTATTTCGAATACCTTGAGGTTGACCAGACACATGAACAATACGATATTAAGAGATTTGGTGTAGCCCATCATATTTATCATTTGTGGTATAAAATAGCTCTTAAAAAGCTGATTCACAAGAAGTACAAGGGACGCTTACTGAAACTAAAGATTGTCCTGCATCATAAGAGCCAACCAAAGGAAGTCGATGAAGACCCCTACGACAAGATAGATTATCTTACCTGTAATGTAAAGCTTTTCGACAAAGTTAAAGTCGTAGATGTTAAGGTCGTAGAGATGAGTGCTACAACCAGCGAAGAAGCGGAGACTGTAGAGACTCTCGCTTTACAGCTCTCAGATTTGTTGCTAGGGTCAACAAGAAACGCCATCCACGGCACTTCAGATAAAAGAGGAAAGATAGAGGCAGGTGGCGTAGCCAGTTCGATATTTCATAAGGAGATAAAAAAGTTTCCTGTAACTAGAAGAAAATGTGACTATTCCCGCTTTCCGAATTTTAAGGGAGAAATTTATGGTATAACTTCAACCATTATTGACCCTGTACATATTGAACCACCCGGTAGGAATTATTCTCTTACTAGCTTTTAGGCACATAACCGGACATCAAGCGTAAAGATTAAATCAATAATTTTTAAACTCATAAACATCGCTTATATATTATTCTATTTCTTTAGATAAATCCCAATAATAATTTCTTTCAGCAGAATTTAAATTTCTATAAGGTAAAATAATTAATCTAAGCTTTTTTGAATTAAGGATGTTCTTCTTAAACAATTCTAAAATTTTCTTGACTTTCTCGCTATTCTTAGATTTAAAAGTAACTTCATAGAAAACCCAACCATATTTTTTAGATAGGATTATTCCCGTTAACATACTACCATAAATCGTTTTTGGATAATTATCATACGCCCCTTTATCAACTTCAAAGATATATTTTATTTTACCTTCTTTTTCCCAAACTACATCAGGTTTTATTCTATATCCTTCTTTCTTTAGAGAAATTATTTCTTTTCCTGATTTATCTGTTTTGAATTCTTTATTCTCGCCTAATTTCTTTAATTCCCCTACTACAATAGAATGATATGTTTTTGTCATGTTTAAGTAATGTTTAGTTAAATATCTAAATCTTTTTAAAATTATTGTTATTAAACTTATTGAAATATTTCTATAACTAAAGAAGACGAAGAAGATGCTCCAGATTCTTAAACTACTCTAGGTAGGAGCAAGTTTAAAAAAGTGTTTTAAGGCGTTGGAACACTAGTAGTAATATTGCTTTGAGACAAGAAAAACTTAAAAAGAAAAAATCCCCCTAACTCATGTTCATATAATCCGAAAGGGGAGGTAACCTAAACAGCTTAAAACTTTAACAACCTTGGTAGATGTTATAATTCATCATTGATACACCTCTTTGGAGAATTACTAATTTCTATTTAAAGATTATGGAGTTGTAACCGCTATTTTTCTAGTGGTAGCTGTACCAAAAAAATAAAATGGCACGTGACATTTTAGCATTGTTGGGATTTGATGGAGTAGTTGGTGCGATTGTTTACGCAATTCAACCGTTATATCTCAAATGGGTTTTGCTTGGTGGATTAGCTTCATTAGTGGGGTTATTTGCACTAACAAAACAAGGACGTGTTTCAATCTATGGAACACAGCTGGTTATGGTACTAATGTTAGTAACACATTTTACCTAAACTAGAATTAAATTTTGCCGATTTTTTTCTTTTTTCGGCTTCAGTAAATAAAATGTAATGGAGGTCAAATTAAATGATGGAAAAAAGGATTTTGTGTAAAGAACACGACCATAATGAAGTAGTTATTAAGGTTGGTGTCCAGCAACCAGGAGGATTTAGAGAAATATTTCCAGTGGAGAATGTTTGGAATGACATTGTCAAAGGTAGATTTACTTTTTATACTTTTGAGAATGGGAGAAAAGCTATTGTTCAAGCAAGAACACATTCAAGTTCTGGGAGGAAGTATTTAACAACCAATCCTGATGGAATCACAGAGAACAACCTTGATGAATTAAGAAGTTGCTCTGTTTAGAGCTTTTTATTTTTTATTCTTTTGTACTCCTCTAAGTTACCAGCTCATTATTTCATTAATTTTTTATACTTCTTATTTTCTTGTTTATTTTGTCTTAGCTTGTCTTATAATAAAATCATCTTCCAAAAAATAAGAAAAAGAAGGACGTTACTCCTCCCACAAACTACCTAACCCTAAGTTTTCGCCTAAGGATTATGCCAGATACTTCACAGCCTTCTTCACTCCTCTACCTACTTCTGAATCAAGCACGCTCGTGGCTGCTTTGATGATGGCAAAAATCATGAGCAGGATCATTAACAGATTGACAGCAGTAAAAGCCACTATCGTTAAAATAATCTTAAAACCAGCAAAGACAGAGATGTTCAATAATGCTGAAGCTCCGAACAATAGAACTGCATCAAAGAACGGCACAAAAATTACCACTAACAGTAAATTGGTGATCAGCTTCCCGT
>JAHJDQ010000168.1 GCA_018812355.1 Nanobdellota archaeon
ATTATTGCTATGATGATGTTAAAGAAAACAGCGCCAAGAATCCAGAGAACTTTATGAGCAGATTTCATCTTTTTTTGCTGCGTAGCTACATCATAGATTACCCAGATCATTGCCACTATTCCAATTAACCAGCCTATCATTCTAAATACCATATTAGAATAGAATGTTTTTAGGGTTTAAATAACTTTTGAAAAGGTCTATTTATATTAAAAAAATAAATAATAAAAAAAGAAGCAGATTAAGTCCAGCAAATCAAATCAAGAAAATTAAATCAAGAGATCTCTATATTCCCCCACTTTAGCGATCTTGGCTAAAGTTTTTAATGAATTCTCCTGGTCTTCTGCTGAAGCAGCAGCACAGCAATCACTCAATACAAAAACATTGTAATCTCTGTCGTGAGCATCTCTGGCGGCGCTTTGTACAACTAAGTCAGTAGCGACACCACATAAATAAAAATCCTTGATTCCTGTTTCTTTCAAGTAACTGTCAAGGTTAGTCTTATAGAAAGGGCTGATCCTGTGCTTAACAACTTGCAGGTCTTCTTCCCGGACATCTAGGCTTTCATGAAATTCAGTGGCCCAGGTTCCTAGTTTTAATGCTTGAAATTGATCAGCTTTCCCAAAAAGCGGCGAATTTTTAGGTTGTTCTTGGTAGTCTTCAGAAAAACCGACCTTGACATATACAATCTCCATTCCTTTATTTCTGGCTAGAGAAACCGCTTCAGCAACATTGCTTAAAGTGTTATTTTCTTCAGCATAGGCCGCATATCCTTTACTTTTAAATTTCCCTTCCGGGTGTATGATTTCGTTGATGTAATCCATCACGATCAAAGCTTTGTCTTTCATTTTTATTTTCCTCCATTCTTATAATGTAGTTATGTCTCTTGCTTGGACAACATACAAACAATCTTTTAAAAATACTACTTCAATATCTTGCGGCCTTCCAAAAATTTTTTCAATCTTTAGACCAGTACTTACTAAATCATTAATCTGTTCTTCAGAAAGGGCAAATTTCTTTCTTTCTTCAATAGTTACTGGCTCTAAATTATAGTTTTCTCGGTTCTTTTTTGAGAAACAGGAATAAACTACTTTTTCTTTTTTAGAGCCTAATTCTTTTTCTAAAACTTTTCCAGAATATCGGTCGCAAAAGATCAGGTCTCCGGTAACTTTTCCCGAGACTAAAGCTTCACAGGGGCCGTAAGTCGATTCGATCCCTAGGACTTCCCTCTCATCTAAAGGGTCTTTGGTCATCATTACTGCTGAATAATCTCCTACAACCATCTCTTGGACAATCACCGACATGGTTCCATCTAAGTAAGTGCTGTTCTGATCAGCATCAAATGTTTTAAGGCTGCGCTCATTAAATAAAGAGGCCCAACAAAGTTTAAGGGCTTCTTCAACATTATTTCTGGGAACCATCAAATAAGATTCAAACTGTCCTGCTAAAGAGTTTTTAGAAGAGTCTTCTAACAAAGTAGAACCGTTCACACAAGCACTTCCAGAAGAGCGGACAGCAAAAAAAGCATCTGAGCAGTAAGAATCTAAGATTGCATTTAATTCTTGTTTTAATCCAGATTGTAGTTCAGTTTCTAAAAAGTATCGGGCTATTTTTGGTGATGCTTCTGGTCTTTTTAGAAGTTGGCTAATTTCTTCTTTGATGGGGTTCAAGAATTCTAAGTATGTTTCAGTAGGTAGAGCATGTCCTCGAGGGACTTTAAATCCTTCCTGCGCTAAGATGGCCAGGTTTTTACTTTTTTGTCCTGAACAACTGTTAAGGTTCTGATTATGGTCTAAATTTACGATTCTCATTTTAAATCTTGATAAATTTCGTTTCTGTCCGCATCTAAGGTCAGCGCTAGTCCTTCTGAAAATAATTTTCGAGCATTTTCTACTCCAGTAATGCAAGGCAAATTATTTTCTCTGGCATAGATTGCCGCATGCGAATATCGGCCTCCTGATTCAGTTATCAAGCCGGCACACTGCTGCAGATAAGGTGTGTAATTCATGTCAGTCTGTGCTGTAACTAAGATCTCTCCCTGCTGGACAGATTTAAGATCCTTGTATTCGTTGATTATTCTGGTCAATTCTCCGTCTACTTGCTGTGAATATTTGTAGAAATCTAAAAATAATTCATTTTCAGCACTGAGATAGGGTTCATCCATCGTTGAAACAAATAAGCCTACTGTATCTTCAAGATCGGTCGGCGTAATGACTTTTTGAATCAGATCGGTTAATTTCTGGACGTAATTATCTAACAGGTGATCCAAGCCGATCAAAGATCTTTTTCCTTCTCTTCCTCTGAAAGTTTCTGATATCAAGGCCAGGCCGTGCACTTCGGATAAGAAGCAGCCGGGCTTGTTTCCATTCAGATAATTGAACATTTCAGTTGCGGAATTCAGATAAAATTCATGTGTTGTTGTCCACCGCTTTAAGAAATCCTGATAATCAGTTTCAACCTGGTCTTCATAGTGCCAGGTATTAGAGCGGATAATTTTTCTATAGGAATCGATAAAAGAGAGGCTCTCTGCGGAAGATAAGTTTGCATCAACAAAGTCAACTATTTTAAGCAGGCCTTGTTCTGCTTCAAACTTTTGTGAGAGTTGTGTCAATCTTTTTAAGATTCTCAACGGACTGCGTTCACTTTCTGTTTCCATAGCCGTTGCGAAGAAGACGTTTAAATTACTCTTTCTGTAAAATTTCCGAAAGATTTACGAAGAGAATTGGTTGATTTATAAAGAAAGATCTTTTTACCGGAAAGTTTGCGGAGCAGAAAAGGTTTATTTAAAAAGAAAAAGAGATAATTCCTAGTCATTCATAAAAAATATAAACAATTACAGAACTGATTTCTCTTCATCTGACACGGCAGTATTATAGTGGCAGTATACGACCCTCCCAAGGTTGTGACCCGGGTTCAAATCCCGGCTGCCGTAGTTTTTCACGAAGGCAGATGGTTCAAAAAAATGTAAAAATTTCCTTCTAAATCACAGAAATGTTTATATATCTAATTTTTATCCTTCTAATCAATAAAAAAATTGCAGGTGACCTCATGAAAAAAACAATTCTAACTATCTTAACCTTAATGACAATTTCCTTGTTCTTGTTTGGCTGTTCTATTACAGATTATTC
>JAHJDQ010000169.1 GCA_018812355.1 Nanobdellota archaeon
GAAAGGACTAAGCGCGTGCCCGTCTTTAAAACTCAAACTCAATTGAAACTAACGTCGCAAGTTGCTGTTAGGCGTCCCGACGACCAACGGGAGGAGAGCGCAGCGGGGTGCGAACGTAGTGAGCAAGTAAAATCGTGGTGTGCTCAGAGCTTTAGCATCTTAGCATTTAGTGGGAAGAAAGTTATTTAAACACTTTAATATTATTTCTTTGTATGAGAAAGTTTTGGAGATTTTGGTTTTGGAAAACTAAACAGGAAAAGAAATATATTAAGGCTTGTCTAGAAGCATATAATAAAAGGTTTGGCATTTCTCCAGATAAAATCCTTTCAGTTTATGTTGGGGGTAGTTTTGCAAGGAGGGAGTTAGTAGACAAATCAGATATTGATTTTTTTATTATAATAAAAAATGATGAAGATTTAGCTAAGCTAATTAAACTTCGTAATAAAGAGTTATTAATTGATGAAATTGAAATGTGTATTCATATTTATTCATTAGGTGAATTAGAAAGTCAAGAATTCAAAGCGCCGCGTGTTAAAGGAAGAAAAGGACCTCCAAGAGAGGTATTGGCTGATTTAACTGAGTGTGAATTTTTAGGAGGTACTCCATTAGATTTGCATGGGATTGCTGAAATTCCCCCTGATGATGAAATGTTAAGATCTACTTTAAGAAAAGCAAAAGGGATGCTTATCAAACAAAGAGGAGAGGTCCAATGGTGGTTAAAGGGTATTGCTAAGCACATGTTTCTTGTGGTTCACTTTGAAGCAAGAGTTAGGTTAAACCAAAAATTTCATTTTCATAGAAAAAAATTGTTGAGAAGATTTGGAAGAGAAAATGATCATATAATTCATCTTTGTGATGCTGTCATGAAAAATCCAGAAAGCTTTGTTTTAAAGAAAGATGAATTTGTGAAAAAAGTCAAAGAATACTTAGATTTTGTAGAGAGAAACTACTTCAACTTGTAAACTTTCTTCCCACGTATTTCCGTTACACCACGATTTTATTTCATATAACATCGGGCTTAAGGGAAGTTTTTTGGTGAGGCAACCCACACCAAAAAATTTGGGAGAATGAGCCTGCAAGGCGAAGTAACCCTTTAAGCCCTGTTCTATTCTCCGTTAGGATTGATTTTTAGTGCAACGATGCTCGAAGAGCAAAAAATCAAAGTTTTTGACAACGCCGTTTTTATTATTCTGAAACAATATTTTTTTGGTGGGCAATACATTAGAGAGAGACGCGCTTTTTTGTTTCTTTTTTTCTAAAAAAGAAGATTTTTTATAATATTGGTTCAGCTTGTTTCCAGAAGTATTCAAAGTGTTTTTTATTAGTTTCTGCTATTTCTTTACTAGAAATTAAAATCCCATAATATGGTTCTGTCCATATGAAGAGAACGACTTTATTTCCATAAACAAGAGTATCGGTTGGTGAAAGAATATCTTCAGATAAATATCTATATTCTGAGTTCTTTAATCTAGTGAATTTTGATCTTTTATTAAAAATAATTTTTTCTTGTATCTTCTTTTTTTCTATTTGTTTTAAAAATTGAATTGAGAATATTGGAAGTGTATTCTCAAACGATTGTGGAGTTCCAAACATATAATAAGGTTTTCCTATTCTAAGAATATCTTTCAAGATACTTTTTATCCCTTCTTTGCCTTTGAAAACTTCAACAGACACTTTTTCTGTTGGTTGTTGAAACATGGAAGATAACTGGGGAATTAAAATATTAAGCTCTTTCTCTTTTTCCTTAAAATCATTTATAATTTGTTCTGGATTTGTAGGAGAATAGGATTTTACATTATTTCTTATGACAAAAGAACATAATCCTTTATCAATAAGTTTTTCTAAGATATCATAAGTTTGAGTTCTATCAACTCTTGATTCCTGTGAAATGTGGCTTACAGTAGCAGATTTTAGTTTAAGCAAAGCTAAATAAGATTTTATTTCTTTTTTGCTTAATCCAATTTTCTCCAATACTTCTGTATTCATGCTATAAAAAGAGTATCTTAAAACTATTTAAATGTTGTGGTAAAACTACAACAAACCTTTTTATAGTGCACAGAAATTACTTTAAAGTGAAGAAAATGGAAGAAAAGATAGACTATTCAATAAATCCTGAACTTAGGCGGATAGGTGGACTGGACGAGAGTGTAAAACATTTGGGGGAGATAAACGGGCCACTTTTCGAATTATGTGAGTTTTTTTGTCTTGAAACCTATGATAAACTTGATTTTGAAGTACCTCCTCCTAATTCGGTAGTAAATATAGGAACTCTCCAGGAAATTCTAAACGATGAAAGAATACCATTTTCAATAAAGCCTGAGCCTTACTCATCTTGTGGAGAAAGTCTTGGAGTACATGAAATGGATATTGCCCCAGATGTTTTTGGAGCAGATGGTGTGAATGTTAGGGGAAATAATGTTAAGCCCTATGAAGATCTATTAACTGGCAATCTAGTTAGACCCTCTAACCTACACATAACTTATGGATTTACCGTAGATTTAACACCAATAGTAGCTTTAAGAAAAGCAGGTGCTGATCACTATCAAACAATATTTTCTAATCAAGCTAATCAAGCGGAAGCTGAAAGAATTTTGAGGGTATTGAAGGGATGTTGTAAGGGTCAATAATTCTCAAAATCTTTGATTTTGATTAAATGTTGCGTAGCAACTGCGCGCGTCTCTCCTATTGGGTGGGAGAAAAAATATTGTTTCCTTTCTTAAATGTCTTAGGCGTTGTCAAAAATTGAATAGAACATCGCAACTATGCGAAGTCTCAAAAGGGTGGCATCTGGGATGAGGCAAACCACAGCCCGAGCAGGTAAGGGTAAATTTATTTTGAAAATTATAAATTTGGTTTGAGATTTGGGAGAGGCGAAAGGAGTTACGTAGTGGCGACTGGAGCCGAACCGTATAGTTGCTGTTAAGTTCGTCCGACTACGTAGTGGGAGGACTGGAGCGATAGCGACAAGTTAATTTGTAGTCTTATACTTAAATACAGTTTTTCGTGACCAAAGCTTAATAAATTTGGAAAATTTCTTAGTATAAAAGTGGTATATGATGAATTATTTGCGAATCTTGAAACCGATTCACAAGATGCATTAAAATGGATTGCAGCAGAGTTTAATTATTTGAACGAGCTTAAAACAAGCTTTAAATCCATTAATTCTAATGAAGATATTTCTAAAGAAAAAAAGGCTTGCCGTAAAGCTGTTGAAATATTTCGTTATGTTGCTAGATGTGAAAGAAAAGCAAATAGGGAATTAGATAAAGTAATTCAAGATCTTGAAAAAGTAATAAAATTATTTCCCCAACTTGTGAATTTTGAAAATCAGATTAAAATTAATAAAAATAAGTTACTTAAAGCTTTTTCTTTTTATTCTGGAGATTTTAAAAAAGAACTTAGAAAACTTACTATAGACATAGCAATTATTGAAAGTAAAAAAAGAGGAGCAAAAAAAGTTGAAGATGAAGTTAAATTTATAGTTGATGAAATTGAAAAGAGTATTGACGACTTACTAAAATGGTTAGATGCACTTGTTATTAATCTAAAAGAAGTTATCTCTTTTGAAAGAAAAATTTCAAAAGGTTGGACTCATGAAAACTTGTCTTATCTAACAAATCTTTTAGTTAATATTTCTAAGTTATCCAACTATGTAGAACTTCTTTCAATGATTGGATCACAAGCAGCAGGCACTTATGTTGAAAAATCTGATGTGGAATATGCTTTTCTGTTGAATGATCAAAATTATGAACAATCAATTGAAGATTTGTATAATGAAATTTTTCATGAATTTGAAGAAAGGGGATTTGAACTAGTTAAAGGAAAAAAACATCCATTTGCAGGTCAGCTTTGGTGGGGGAAGTGGGATGGAAAAAGAGTTGATTTTAGAATATTAACTGTTTCAAATTTTGAAGAGCAAATTAATAGAATGACTGAAAATACTGAAAGATTTAACATAGGGAGATATTCATCAGAAGCTAATCTTCTATCTGCAATTCCTCTTTTTGACCGAAAAAATCTTCATGAAAAATTTGAGAAAGAAGTTGAACCAATTAAATTTAAGTTACAATTTGAAGAAGATTCTCAAAAAAATCTTAAAGAGTTGTATTTGTTGGTGAAATTTCTTAATGTTGGATTTTTAAGAAGAAAATATTATTCAAGAAAAATAAAAGAATTTAGAGGTCCATTAAGAAGTGGCAAGATAAAAGATGTTATTCCATTTTATGGTAAATATAAATTTCATATTAATATATATCTGCTTTCAATAATTGTTGAGAGAATTCTAAGAGTAATCTATGCAAAGAATATGAAGACTCTTATTCCTAATCTTAAAAGAGTTGGTTTTGAATTATCAAAACTTAAACCAAACATAATTGCTGATTTAGATATTTTATTGAAAGAGTTTGAGTGGGAAAGATGTAAAAGGAATATTAACATTTTTTACAACAAGTCTAAGAAATTCAAAGATGATAAGAGTTTACTTCGTTTGCAAGTTGGGGAAAGAAATGATTTTTTATCTTTAGCTTCATTTGCAATTGGTATTGTTAAAATTATTCGTATTTATGAAGAAATTAATCAACCTAGTTTATCAAGAGATGTGGATACTTTGATAACTGGGTTAGATGATAAAAAGCTTTGGTCACGGAAATTAGAGGAAGTAGAAGCGATAGCTGATAAGATTAAAACTGCTTAGTATTCTTTTAGACTACAAATTAATTGAACTTAACATCGCAACTATGCGAAGTTGTTTATATCCGAAGGATAATAAACAATTTGGGTGAAGTGGAGTTCGGCTACGAGCGAAGCGGAGTGGACGAATGGAACGTAACCGCATAGTTGCTGTTAAATCCTCCGACCTACGAAGTGGGGAGGACAAGGAGCGTAGCGACGCAGAGTATTTTAATCACCGTAAATCGCATTGACACCGTAGTTTTCGCTAACATATTTAATATTAATTCTCTGCAAAGCAGACTATAGTTTAGGGGGAGTTCCTATTTTTTTAGAAATCTATTTTAGTTACCTGCCACCAAAATATATGTTTTTTATTCTTTTATCTTTAAGAATTTCTTTTCCACCATGAAGTGCAATTTTTCCATCTTCTAGAATATATGTCCTATCTGCTATTTCAACAGCTTGTTTTGCATTTTGCTCTACAATAATTATTGATACTCCCTCTTTGTTTATTTCTTTAATTTTTTCAAATACTTCTTTCATTGCTTTCGGACTTAATCCTAAAGAGGGCTCATCTAGTAATAATAATTGAGGATTTTGAATCAATGCCCTACCAATAGCCAGCATTTGTTGTTGTCCACCAGATAAA
>JAHJDQ010000170.1 GCA_018812355.1 Nanobdellota archaeon
AGTTTTTTACAGACTTCCTTTAAGAAAAGATCAATCCGTGATTCCTCTTTTACGAATACGGCTAAAGCAGTCAAGTAGATTTCTTCGACCAAATGCTGTGGCGTTTTAAAACCTAATTCCTGAAAAGCAGTTCTTAAGGTAGTTAAATCTTTTTTGTTGGTGACGACGATATCAATATCTTTCGTTACTAACTTCAAATCAACCAGGGACATGGCTCCTCCGCCAATAAGGTAAATAGTGACAGGCTCTTTGAGTATATGGCCGATTTTTTCAAATGTTTCTTGGATCGTTTCTTTGGTAAACATAGTTATATACTGAGAGACGTTAATTCTCGTACAAAAATTAACGTCTCTGGTATATACCAAAGTCATTAATTAGTACAAAAATTAATGACTTTTAGTATACTCCATAGATTTCATAGATTCTTTGTAAGTTTTTTGGTGTTATTTGAGGAAGTATTGTTGTTGTAGTTTTTCCTTTAGTAGTTATTACGGACAAGAGTTCTTCTACCTTATTGACACAATCATATTTCAGGGCTAATTCTTTAACTTTCTTTCTAGATAATTTATTTTTTTTGAAGAAAACAGCAGCGAGTCCTACTGCCCGGGAATCTTTCTCAATCTGTAAAATGGAATGAACAAATATTTCTTCTTTTGACAATCGTTTTTTCCCCTGGTAGCAGCAATAGGTAGAGGTAACAACCTTAACACTGAAGTCATCATAACGGCTTGTTCCGGTAAGCTTTCCAGAAATATCTTCCTTTCTACGAACTTCAAATAATACTTCATTTTCAAACTGCCATAGGAGCATTCCTTTCACTATAGCTCTGTTTCTGTAGTAATGGAGGAATTCATGAAGATGTGGCCAGAATTTTTTGTGAAAGAGGTAAGTTTTCTTTCTTTTTTTGAGCAGTCCTCTGTTGAGGCTAGCTTTGACAATTTCATGAACGGTTCTTGTACTGCTTTTTAATTGTGCGGCTATTTGTGGCACAGTTTTAGACGTGTAGAGAATGGATTCGAATACTCTTGTTTTATTCTTATCAAGAATATTACTGTAATCAATAGAGGGGTCTCTAGTGATAAGTTCCTTAAGTTTTTGTGCATGAGCTGTTCGGGCAAGGGAAGCGTACAATACCTTACCTTCTTTGCGTAAAATGATTAATTGTTCTTGCTGTATCGCTTTAAGTAATTTGATGCAATAACTTTCTTGTATCTTGAGTTGGTGCTTGAGAGCATCTGTTGTCGCGTGTCCTTGCATTATTTTTATGAAGGCTTTAATCATTGTTTTGGTTAGCATAGAGTTTAGTTATTGTTTGTATATTTAAATCTTTCTAAAAATGGAAAAAAATTGACATTATTTTATAAATAAATGTCCTAAATTTTCATAATTAGCGACAGCTTTAGGTCTATCACAAATCAGCTAGTTTCTCCACTACACATGTTTGGAACGTTACTTGTGCTAAAGATGGATTTACTTCATTAACAGCAAATGATACAGTCGTAATAACTTCATTAGGAGGAGCTGTTCCCGAATTTAGTGATTATGCAATTTTGTTAATTTTAATAACTGTGATTAGCGGTTTCTTAGTGATGAAAAAGAGTGCAGAGTAATTTTAAATTACTTTTTCTTCATTCTCTTTTTTAAGAATAACTCGATTATTATAAAAATAATTATTAAAGAAATTAGAAATAAAATCAATGGTAAAATGATTGGTATAGGAGTTGGTTTTTCTAAATTTTTCTCTACTAATTCATCTTTAAGCAGATTTTTCTTAATAAAAAAATCTTCAAAATTAGAAACAGCAATCAGTTTATCATTAGAATAAGCAAAAGCTTGTACTTTGTACCAACCATCACTTATTTCATTAGAATTAAACGAATAACTCTTTTCAATAATTTTTTCAGGGGAGAATTTATCTTCAATTGTTTTGATAATGTTATTGTTTGGTAGCGAAAATAAAACTAATTTAAATAAAATTTTATCTCGGGGAGAATCCAAATGTTCAAGGAAAATATCGATAGTAATTAGTTCCTCTCCTTGTTTGAGGGATAAATTCAGAAAAACGTTTGCTAAGAAGTCTGTTTCTTTTTTTGGGATGAG
Source organism: Nanobdellota archaeon (assembly GCA_018812355.1). GTDB lineage: Archaea > Nanobdellota > Nanobdellia > Woesearchaeales > GW2011-AR9 > JAHJDQ01. The sequence continues at coordinate 2,101 of JAHJDQ010000170.1, forward strand.
TTCTCCACCATTATTACCAGCACTTTCTCCATTGCTACTTCCTCCATTAGTTGGAGAAGATTCTGCTGCTGAGATAACCGTTAGTTCTGGTAAAAATTGTAATCCCGTACCAGAATTAACTTCTTGGCTTATTGAAGTAAACGTCCCTTCACTGGAAGAGGTTTGATACCAAATAGGATTGCCTGCCTGCCAAAAACTATCACAACGGACAGAAGGAAAATCCTGGAAAACAAGATTGGCAAGGTTAGTAGAGAAACTGCCGTCCGGACCGTTTTTTACAGAGGGATTAATCGTGCAGTTTTGCTTTCCGTTAAGAGGAGAATCAACTTCTACGTATAATCGAACAGTTAGTTGTTCTATCTGATTAGTAAAACTTAACTTTCCAGCAATCGGCTTAGATACAGCGTTAACGAAAGGAATAATTAGAATAATTAAAAATATTAATCCAATTATAGTTAGTTTATTTTTCATCATTTTAACCAAAACAATTAGTACATAAAGTGTGATTATAATTGTCATCAACAGTCAAAGCGTAACCAACTCCAACATTCGTGCTAAAATTGTTTCCGTCAGCTAAACCACGGACATGAGTGGTAAGATATTCTCCAGATGGATCGGATTTATCTAAACGGGAAATCGTCGGATTAAGTGCTCCAGGAATTTCTTGCAGGAAACTTTCCGCGTAATAAGATTTGTTGAAATCATAAATACCTTTCCAGTTAGTTGCTAAAATTCCGTAAGTGGATGAATTTAGCATATCGTAATAAAGTACATAAGGAGTATTGTTATAAACTTTTCCAACAACAGTATGATTATAATAATCATCTACAGTGATTTGGTAACCCCTAGTAGCTTCCATGTTGTAATTGTTTCCATCAGCTAAACCACGGACATGTGTGGTAAGATATTCTCCAGATGGATCAGACTTATCCAAGCGAGAAATCGTTGGGTTAAGTATTCCAGGAATTTCTTGCAGGAAACTTTCTGCAATATAACTAACATTAAGATAAATGGCAATTCTGTTTGAAGCTAAAGTTCCATAAATACTAGAATTTGGGGCAGTATAGTAATAAGTAAATTTTCCTACTGGAAGATCGTTTGTTAAAGTTTCATTGCCACTTACAACTGCACTAACTGTATAATATCTTTTTTGTACTTCTGAAGCGTTAGTATCGGTCCAGTTAAGGATAGAAATCCCCGTTACAGAAGTGACATCAGAAGTGACGTTACTTAGATTTAAATTCATGATGGAAGAGATATTTGAAGAATAATAAATGTTGTAATAAGAAGCACAATCTACACTGCTCCAATTAAGAATTACGCTTTCATTATCAATATGTTTTCTGCTGTTTAATGTTAATGGTCCTGTTGTCGCACAAAGTACATTTAACTGAAATGTAGTTGAATTTGGTGAGAATCCACTTTTATCACAATAAATATGGATGTTATAAGTTCCATCTTCTCCACTTTGGGGAGTGAAATTAATAAGACCAGTAGAGCTGCTAATGTTGAATGAGGGAAGGTTAGGAACACTGACGTGATAAAAAGTAAGGGTTTCATAACAATCTGAGTTACATTCAACTTGGTATGAAAATTCTTGATCAATTCTAGCGGTTTGGCTGACTATGGGTTGAACTATCGGGGGATTAATAGTGCAATTGACATTAAGAACAAAATGCTCGGAATCTTCTGTAAAGCCTATTTTATCGCAGTACACATAGATATCATATGCTCCTGATTCTCCTAATTGGGGAGTAAAATTAATTATTCCGATTGAGGAATTAATATTGAAGGAAGGTAAGTTAGGAATCGTTAAATCATAAAAATAAAGTGTTTCTCCACAGTCTTGGCTGCAATTAACTGGATAACTAAACTCTATCCCAATTGTCGCATTTTGGTTTGGAATAGTGGTTATATTAGGAGCACCAATTATACACATGGCTACATTTCCAGTAGCTTGACCAGTGAGGGTAAATAAAACATAAGTCTGGCAAAAAGAAAAAAATAAGAATATTACTACTAGTATTAAAATCACCCTTTTTATTTGCATTATAGTTAGAGAAAGAGTTTTGCTTTATTAATTTTGTTTTTTTAAAACTCTAAAGTTTGATTATCACAATTTAAAAATAAGATCATTTTTGCCAATTCTATCAGTTTATTTTGTTCCAAACCTTCTGGTAGCAGGAAATTTAGTGAAAGCGTTAGCTCCATTTTTTAAGAATTATATAATCAAATTATCCTTATTTGTCATTTTTAAAATGATGGTTATTATCCTTCCACTACCGCAAACTTTATATATTCTTTTTTCCCCACTCCAACTATCACAATTAAATGATGAGGGTGAATCACGATGGAAAATAATGAAAAAAGTTATTCTAAAGAAATGTTAGGTAAAACTGTCGTCTCTAAAGCGGGGAAGAAGTTTGGTGAAGTTGGCGATTTAATCTTTGAAGTTGGCTCTGGAGAATTGATCCACTTGCTTTTAAGAAATCCTACTTCTTACACCGATAAAATGGAACTAGAAAAAACTAAAGAAGGCGACATTTTAATCCCCTTTTCTGCAGTTATTGCTAGCGGCGACTTCATTGTCGTAGCGGAAGAAGATATTATTTAAATTTCCTTATAACTTTTTTCTTTTAATAACCATTACGGGAAATTTTACCATTACTTTTATTTAAATTTTTCTGTTTTTCTAAAGAAAGTCATGGTAAAATAATCCGGATTAAACTCAACTGCGGTTCCCCTTTATTCTCCTTTAAACTCTTCATCGATCTTCTTGACATAATCTCTAACTCTAGATAAAACAGACTTTAAAATAAAATTATGAATCTTGTCTTCAAAGATTTCTGTAATATTGTTCCACTCCGAAATACGATACAAATTAGCATTAGTTTCAATTAAATGTAAATCTTTCAACCGTTTCAACTGACGACGTATATTCGACGAAGCAATCCCGAGCATTGGTAGCTTACTCTCTTTTCTTGAAGTCATCACATGATTCTTTACTTCTTCTGAATGGAGCTCTTCCCGTCTTTGACGAGCCTTCAACATTACATGAAGCACATCAACCACTACATCACGTGAATCGCCAGGTTGTAACAATCCTACAGATAAACAAAACTTCCTTACTAAATCCCGATCGTTCATCGTCGGCTTTTCATATCTTCTCAAAGTGATCTCCGCTAAAGGAGTATCTCGACTAATTTTGGGCATCTTTAATATCCTCCTTCTTTTCTCAACAAATTTTATTTATGTAAGTACCAAAATATTAATTTGTTACTTTCTTTCTCCACTAATCTACAGTAAGCAAACCTTTCTAATTGTACTATATCTCCAACTTTCAAATTTAACATCTCTTTCTCTCCTAAACCTAACAATTCTTTCCCATCATCCATCATCACTTCAACAACAACATTCTTATCATCTGGCAACCAATGAATAATTAGGCCTTTCTTCTCACTATTACGATAATCTTCATAATCTTCGGAAACAAATTTGTATTTCTCATCAACAATTTCAAAATTACAATAATCCATTAAACGATGTACTTTTCCTTCTCCTAAATTTCCCAAATCATCTTCGTTCAAATAAACCTCACCACTAACCTGCAAGCTTCTTTCTCCTCGCTCAGGATAGTCAGGATGTAATTTTATTTTAGCTTCCTTACTCAAACCACCAACAATCTTTACCTTCACCGCTTCATGTACAAAAAAGTACCTATTCGCATCCTTCTCCACCAATTCTCGATTAAATGAATTAATATTTTTCCAGAACTCTTCTTTACTAACAGTTTTATCATTTAACGACAAACCAGTCTCTAAGCCAAACTTACGAAACGCTCCTGCCTGATAACCTCTTTTCTTTAAAGCAGCTAAATACGGTAACCGAATATCATCCCAGCCAGTAAATTCTCCCTGTTCTATCGCTAATTTAGTTTTTGATTTACTAATTTGTAAGTCGGTAAAATTAATGAAGCCCCAATGCTTATACACCGGCGGTTCCCAACCTAAATATTCCATGATGATTGATTCTTTTTTAGCATTATCCGCTTGATCTTTACCATTAAGAACATGGGTTAATCCTAATTCATGATCATCAATCGCCACTGAAAAAACCATTAACGGCCAGACTCTTTGCTCTTTTCCGGTTTTAGGATGAATATGTTCATTAATTCGCATTAAGGAAAAATCACGCATTGCCGGATTTTTATCCTGCATGTCTGTCTTTAACTTTAGTACCGCTTCTCCTTCCGCATACTCATTAAACATCTTCGCATAACGAATTTGTTGTTCTTTTACATCTAACTTACGACAAGCACAACTTTTACTCTCTGCTTTCCTTTTCCGCCACTCATCAGCATCACAAGTACAAACATAAGCTTTGTCCATCTCAACTAATTTCTCTGCATAATCATAATAAATTCCTAATCGTAACGACTGTACAACCACTTCCGCAACATTATTGTCTGTTAGCCAGCGAATATCTTCTTCAATCATTTCATAAGCAGGAGGATAAATTTTTTCTGGATTAGTATCTTCAATTCGCAAAATTAACTTCCCTCCGTACATTTTGGCATATTCATAATTTAAAGAAGCACCATAAGCATGCGCTACATGTAATGGTCCAGTCGGAGAAGGAGCAATTCTTAAGACAACTTTGCCTTGTTCGGCCTTCTTCAACGGTTTAAGCGGCCCTTTAACTTCTTCTTTTTTCTTCTTTAATAGTTCCGGCGCTTCTTTTTTCAACTTTTCTTTAATCTCACTTTCATCTAATTTAGAAATATCTTTAATCGCTTTTTCAATTTCTTTCATAACGGCAGGAACATCTTTTTTCAATTCTTCATTTTCACGCAAAACCATTCCTAAAACAACTTTTGGATTAACACTACCCTTAAACTCAAAAGAATTTTTCAACACCCATTTCAACACACTCTTTCCCATCAATGATAAGAAATGTTTGATGATTATTAAATGTTTTGATTATGGATAGTAGGAAGCAATGTTTTTGAGACATAAATACTTTTAAGATTTAATTATTAAAACTTAAACAATGAAATTTAAGTATAAATTAATTTTATTTGCAACTACTTTTGCTATTGCCTTTACAACTTTAATTTATGTTTTTTCTAAATATAGAATGCTTTGGTTTTCATTAGAAGTAATTATTTTACCACTTATTTATTATATGGGTTATGAAATAATGATGGACGGACAAAGAGAAAGTTTCAATAGAAGTATTGATTTGATTTCAAATGAGATGAATCATTTAGATAATGAAAATAAGGAATTAAGATTACAGTTAAAATATTCAAAGAAAAAGAATAAATAGTAGGAAGATATTACTAAAAAAATGACAAAGAAAAAAGCTATCAAAAAAAAAGGGAAATCACCAGTTAAATCCGTTAATTCACGTACTTCTCCACATATAAAAGCAGTTCGAAGAGAACTTGCCAAATTACGAAAAAAAGTAAGAAAATTGTAATTACCTAATATTTCCCTATCTCAATTAAACGTTTCATTCGCTTAACAAAATCATCCGCTTCTCGATAATATTGTTCAAATTCTGCTCCAGAAATCTTTTCAATCTCACGATGAGTAATCATTTTACTCAACTTATAGAATTTGCGCATTGTCAGAATATATTTCTTCTCTAACTGTTTATGTTCAACATAAACCTTCTCTAACAAATCGGCAACATGATCAGGAGTGGGCGGAACTTCGTTCTTACGCATTAACGCAGCATGGGCTGAATCAATCACCGCCCAATATAAATCAAGCGTCGCCTGCAAAATATGCCATCTACTATTAACCAACGTTTTTGGTGCTCGGCCAAAGTATCTCCAAACAGATTCCTCTGATGGTCTAATCCTTCCGTTTTTCAACAATCTTTGCAGTGGATCAAAAAAACCAGTATCATAAATGGCAATTCCATCCCGTAAAATATTAACAACAACAGGATCGCCAGCTTTAGCATATTCCCAGAAAGAAGTAAACGTCATTGAAGTAACGTGTAATTTATCAGAAGTTTCGGAAATTATTTTATTAACGACAATGCGGTAAGTTTCAATTAAAGCTTGACTGAGCTGAAAAGTAGCATCATTAGTAACGACAAGCACATCAATATCACTTCTTTTACTTGCTTCTCTTCTTACTTTACTACCAAAAGCAACCACACCCATTAAAAACTCGCCGAATTCTTTTTGTAAACTATCAGCAAATTTCTGGACCATTCCTAAATCCTCGGAAGGGTACTTGTGCATATTCTGATTTTCTCTTTTTTGGATTTTAAATTCCATTATTTAATTCCATCTTTGGGTCTTATTCCCAAATTTTTATTGTGATTTTTTATTTTACCCAAAGATTGACTAAAAATGCCCCACAGCTTGCTGTGGTTGGGATTTTTAATTTAAATAATCTTAAGCTTATTAAGTTTTGTTTACTATGATAAAGTAATACTTCTCTTTTTTTAAACTAAAAATACATTATCTCACAAACAAAACATTTATATTCTAGATATCTTTATTCATATATTAACAAAAAGCAGGTGTTGTGATGAAGAAAAATTTAATCCTAGTAAGTTTTATCGTTTTATTACTTCTCCCTTTAGCGTATGCTGGTGTAAATCAGATCACTGAAACAACTACTGCCCAACTTTACGTTACTTTGATGTCACAAGATCCTGATCCGGTTGAACCTGGGCAAATTGTTAATGTAAAATTTAAGATTGAAAATGAAGGCCAACAAACTAGCGAGGATGTTATTGTTAAAATCCTTCCCCAATATCCATTTAAAATATACGGTGATAAAGCTGAAAAAAATATTGGAAAATTAAGAGCCGTTGCTACTGGTGCGGATGCGGTTATTGTTGAATTTAAATTAAAAGTTGATGAGAATGCGGTTGAAGAAGATACTGAGTTAGAATTACAAATCCTTATGGAAGGTGGCGCAATTTCTTATACTAATGATGAGTTCTTAATCAATATTCAGACCCATGATGCTGTTCTTGACATTACTTCAATTACTTTAACACCAGAGCAAATTGCTCCTGGCGAAACAGCAGAAGTAAGTATTATGGTCAAGAACCTGGCTGATTCTTTATTAAAAGATATTAAATTTAAACTAGATTTTGATAGTACTACTCTTCCTCTTGCTCCTTACCAATCTTCTTCCGAACGAAGAATCTCGCAATTACAATCAGGTTATCAGAACTCTCTCGCTTTTGGTATTGTTGCCGATCCGGAAGCCGCTCCCGGATTATATAAAATTCCTCTAACCATAACTTATAATGATGAACAAGGTAGTGCTTATTCAATCGAAGACATTTTAGCGATTACAGTTGGTGATATGCCTAAATTAAGAGTGTACATCAAAAAAAGTGACGTTCTCCAAAAAAATAAAGCCGGTAAGGTCACGATTGAAATTGCCAATGCTGGCAGTTCCGACATTAAATTTTTAGAATTAACACTTTTACCTTCTGATGATTATCAACTTGTCTCGACAACAGACTATTTTTATCTGGGCGATGTTGACTCTGATGATACGGAAAGTGAAGAGATTGACCTTTTTATTAATAAAAAAGTGGAAACTTTACACCTTCCAATTAAATTAAAATATACTGACGCTAATAATAAACCATTTCAACAACAGTTTGATTTAGAATTAGAATTGTACTCTTCTTCACAATTAAAAAAATTTGGTCTCTTAGAAAAGAGTAAAGCCGGAACTTACTTTTTTATCTTCATTCTAATCATTGTCGGAATTTATCTCTATCGGCGTCGGAAAAAGGATCCAGAAAATTTTTCTAAAGACTTAAGAAGATGGAGAAATAAAATTCCTCTTTTGAAGTCGAAGAAAAAGTGAGTTCTTAATCAATCTTAAATTAAATTTTTAACCGAAAAGTTTTTAAGTATGGCTATAAGCCATAGTGTTATGGTTACAAATGGCTAATGAAAAAAAAACAATCCTAAAGTATCTCATTGAACATAAAGAAGAGAAGTTTAGTATTAACCAGCTGGCGAAAATAAGAAAGATCAATTACAAATCCGCTTATCAAAATATTGAAAAATTAGAAAAAAGAGGAGTAATCCGGGTAGAAAAGCTTGGAAATATAACCCTTTGTTCATTCAATTATCATTTTGATCCACTAGTTTTTAAAGTGGAATGGGAGAGAAGGGAAGAAATAAAAAAAAATAGAATCATTAAATCCATTTGCCGAGAACTTGAAACTATCGAAGTATCTTATTTTACTGTCCTTCTTTTTGGTTCTTATGCGCAGGGAAGTCAGACCAAAAATTCTGATCTTGACCTCCTTGTTATCGTTGATGAAAAAAATATTGAGAAGGGAATTAAAAGAACGTTATCTCGGTTGCCCTATGATGTTCATGGAACATATGTTAACTCTACTGAATTTTTTTTAATGATTAAAAGTAGAGAGTTCTCAGTCATCGAAGAAGTTAAAAAGAATAATGTTATTTTGTATGGAATAGAAAATTATTACCAACTGATCAAAAATGTTAGACACTGAAAAAATTAAGGAAGCGGAAGCCAATGTGAAGAAATATTTAGAGGATGGATTGATTAAAAAAACGACTGTTGATAAGGGTATCATGAACACATACGCAAAAAATGCAAACGAAAGTTTAGACGTAGCTAAATTAATTTCTAATAACGGAGCTTCAAATCTTTGGGTAGTTGTGGCTTCGTATTATGCGATGTATTACCTCGCTAATGCGGTTATTTACAAATTAGGATACAAAATAGGTGACAAAATCAGTCACAAAATTACTAGTGACGCTTTGATTGTTTTTGTCCGTCATAAATTAAAAAAATCTCTTTTGGAAGATTATGAGGAGATTAAAGAAGAAGCTTTAGATTTAGTCCAAAATAAAGCCGACGCCATAATCCTTCATTATGATTATGAGAGAGAAAAACGGGGAAAATTTCAGTATGATATGACTGAAGAAGTCAAAGAAGGAAAAGCAAAGACTTCTTTAGCAAGAGCAAAAGAATTTGTCAATGAAATGAAAAATTTATTGGAGACTCTACCTTGATTAAAGACTATTTTCGTTTAGCTTATCGTAGTGCTAAGAATAGAAAGTTACGTTCCTGGTTGACAATGCTAGGAATTTTTATTGGCATCGCTGCTGTTGTAGCGTTAATTTCTTTATCGCAGGGTTTGCAGAACGCGATTGCCGAACAGTTTGTTAGTCTCGGCTCAGATAAAATTATTGTCCAAGCGAAAGGTTCTGGTTTCGGTCCTCCGGGAACAGGAGTTGAGGTTCCTTTAACCAAAAAGGATTTAGCTGCGATTGAAAAAGTTTCCGGAGTAGATGTTGCTGTCGGCAGATTAGTTCGTGCAGTAAAAACTGAATTTAATGAGGAAGTTAAATATTCTTACGCTGCTTCTCTTCCTGAGGATAAAGAAGATATTGATTTAGCAGTTGAAGCAAATAATTATAAGATTGGTTCAGGAAGATTACTAAGTAAAGGTGATTTATACAAAGTCATGATTGGTTATGATTTTGCTGAGGATTTTTTTGATACTAGTTTGGTTTTAAGAGATACAGTCTTGATTGAAGATCAGGGCTTTAAAGTTGTTGGTATTCTTAAGAAGTCTGGAAATCCACAACAAGATTCAACTTTAGTTATTCCTGAAGCCGCTTTTCGTAACATTGTTGGGGTGGAAGAGGATTATGATATTATTCCAATTCAGATTGCTTCAGGTGAAAATCTTGATACTGTTACGGAAAGGGTAAAAAAAGAATTAAGAAATTATCGTGATGTTGAGGAAGGCAAGGAAGACTTTACCGTCGAAACTCCTGGCGATATTTTAGCAACTTTAACCACTATTTTATTAATTGTGCAGGGTGTCTTGATTGGTATTGCGGCGATTTCTTTACTGGTTGGAGGGATTGGCATTATGAACACAATGTACACTGCTGTTTTAGAACGAACTAAAGAAATTGGCATTATGAAAGCAACCGGAGCAAAAAGAAATCAAATCTTGGCTTTGTTTTTAATTGAGTCTGGTTTCTTAGGAATATTCGGCGGACTTATTGGCGTTTCTCTGGGCATGGGTATTAGTAAATTAGTGGAAATAATTGCTTTCCAAATCTACGGCAGTTATTTAATTCAAGCATCGTTTGACCCGATTGTGATTATCGGTGCATTATTGTTTTCTTTTACCGTCGGGGCAATGTCAGGATTATTTCCAGCCAGACAAGCCGCAAAACTTAAACCAGTGGATGCGTTGAGAGGA
>JAHJDQ010000171.1 GCA_018812355.1 Nanobdellota archaeon
CATTAATGTAGTTATTGAGAATTATGACAAACAACTTCAAGTTAAACAAGAGATTATTCAACTAAAAAATTTAATTTCAGCACCAGTGCAATGGGATAAAGTAAAGAAAATCAAGCTGGTAAGCTCGAAGTACGTTTATGATCTTACAGTTAATAAAAACCATAATTTCATTGCTGGTTTTAATGGTGGAGCTGTAATTCATAATACTGCACTAGCCTTTCTCCTCGCTGCCCAAAGATTACATCATTATCCCAATTCTAAAATTCTCATGCTTGCTCCAACTAAACCTTTATGTGAACAACATCTCACAACTTTCCAAAAACACTTTAACCTTCCAACAGAAAAAATGGTTCTCTTCACCGGATCAGTTAAACCAGAAAAAAGAGAACAACTCTGGAAAGAAGCTCAAGTAATCATTTCTACTCCCCAAGGCTTAGAGAATGATGTCATCAATAAGAGAATCAAACTAGCCGAAGTTTCCCTTCTCATCTTCGATGAAGGCCATCATGCTACAGGCGACTATGCTTATGTCTGGATTGCTGATCAATATGAAAAACTTTCCAACAAACCTCGAATTCTCGCCCTTACTGCTTCTCCTGGTTCTGATTTAGAAAAAATTAAAGAAATCTGTCAAAATTTAAAAATAGAAAAGGTTGAAGTACGTACAGAAGAAGATCCTGACGTTAAACCATACATCCAACAAGTAAAATTTAACTGGACTAAAGTAAAGTTTCCCGAAAAACTACAAGAAATCCAATCATATCTCAAGAACTCCAGAAAAAGTAAACTTCTTGAAGCTCAGAAGTATGGATACTGCACTAGTTCAGATTTAAACAAAACTCAACTTCTCAAACTTCAGGGAGAATTACAACGCCAACTTTCATCCGGGGTAAGAGATTTTGAAATCCTGAAATCCGTTTCTTTAATTGCTGAAGCACTTAAAGTTGACCATTCCTTAGAATTATTAGAATCGCAAGGTCTTACTCCTTTAACAATCTATTTCCAAAAACTACAATCTGAATCACTTACTACTAAAGTAAAAGCAGTTAAGAATTTAATGCTTGACGTCAATTTCAAATCGGCTATCTATTTAACCAACGAACTACAAGAAAAAGGCTTTCTTCATCCTAAGTTAACAAAACTAACTGAAATTGTTGAAGAAGTAATTCAACAAGATGACCAAGCAAAAATCATTATCTTCACCCAATTCCGTGATTCAGCAGAACAAATCATCGAACAACTCAACAAATTTAAAACTCATATTTTTGTCGGTCAGGCTAAAAAGAAAGGTCTTGGCTTCTCTCAAAAAGAACAAAAAGAAATCCTCGACAAATTTAGAAACAACCAATTTAACATTCTCGTTGCTACTTCTGTTGCGGAAGAAGGTTTAGATATTCCTAAAGTGGATAAAGTGATTTTTTATGAACCTGTTCCTTCAGCAATTAGAACAATCCAAAGAAAGGGAAGAACTGGAAGATTAGAAAAAGGCGAAGTAACAATTCTCGTTACCGAAAATACGCGAGATGTTGGCTATCGTTGGGCTGCCCATCATAAAGAAAAACGGATGTATCGGAATCTAAATAAACTCAAAACAGAATTTTCTTTTCTCCACGAAAAAAAACCGCTCACTTTACAAAAATTCATCCCCGAAGAACAAGTCGTTGCTGTACTGGCAGACCATCGAGAAAAAAGTAATCGTATCGTTAAAGAATTAATTAATCTCGGTATCTCAGTTAAAACAGCCCAATTAGAATCCGCAGATTATCTTCTTTCTGGAAGAGTCGGTGTTGAACTTAAAAAAGTACCAGACTTTGTTGCTTCCATTATTGACGGCCGTTTATTAGAACAAGTAAGAAGTTTAAGAAATAATTTTGAGAAAGCAGTCTTAATCATTGAGGGCGAAGAAGATATCTACTCAATTAGAAAAGTCCATGCTAACGCCATTAGGGGAATGCTCTCTTCAATTGTTTTGGATTTTCAGGTTCCTGTTCTTTACACTAAAAATCCGCAAGACACTGCCGGATTATTAGCAGTGATGGCTAAACGTGAACAAGATAAAAGTCGAGATTTCTCTTACCATGAACATAAACCACAATCAATCAAAGAGCAACAAGAATTCCTAGTCTCTTCCTTACCTAATATTGGTGTACAGACAGCTCGCTTATTATTAGAACACTTCAGTTCAATTAAAAATCTGATCAACGCCAAAAAAGATGAAATCACTAACATTAAAGGAGTAGGAGACAAAACTGCTGATAAATTAACCAAGTTGTTTGCAGAAGAATATATTAAGAAAGATTAAACTTTTATCTTTCCTGTCTGCCAATCTTTTAGAATCGAACGTGCCGTTCCTTCTAAATCCGGCAAACCTTTTTTCCTTAACTTTCTCAATTTCAAAGCAATATTCTCTAAAATTTCCTCTGCCCCATTTCCTTCAATTTGATAATACTTCACAATTAACTCTTTCTTATCTTCAATCAATCCTAAAACGGCAGTTTCCGGATCTTTAATTTTCGCATAACTTATTGCTCCTGTCTTTCCATGTTTAATTATATCTTTTTCTTTCCGTGGAAATACTCCTGGAGTGTCTAATAACATTATTTTTTGATCTACCCTTATTTTTTGAAATCCTTTTGTGTAACCAGATTCTGCTGACGTCCGCGCTTTTCCTTTTCCCGCTAAAGCATTGATTAAAGAAGATTTCCCCACGTTAGGATATCCTAAAACCCCTACAATCACACTCTTACCTTTAGATAATTCTAATATTTTTTTCTTCAAAATTGTTGTACCTAAATGTTCTGTACTTGAAATAAATACACTCGGGGTTAATTTTTTCTTGATTTGTTCTAAATCCTCTTTTTTGGCCAAATCACATTTGTTAACCACATATAATAACTTTTTCTCCAACTGTTTAACTTTCCTCTCAATTTCAAAATTTCTTGTTTCCTGGACCATTCTTGCATCTAGCACTTCAATCAATAAATCAGCATCTCTGAGTACTTTATTAACATGTTTCCAAAACGAGGGCATAATTCTATTCTATTACCTAAATTTATAAATATTCGTACTCTTTTGCCTTATTATGCCCTTTTCCAAAACCTTTCCAAAAACCCTTCCCGGCAGTAATTATCCGGTTTGGGAAGAAGTATTCCTAACTGCTGAAGAAGAGCAGCAAGTAGAACAGGAATGTAAGAAGATTAATTTCCAACTGCTTGATGAATGTCTGCATGATGCTAAAATGCTCGCGATTAAGAATGGTATCAATCAAGATGAGAACATTACTAAACTAGCAATTGCTTTATTCGAAAAAAGAGCTTCCCATGTTGTTTTCTGGAAAGAAAGTAATGCCAAAGAGAAGTTTGATACCCAAAAAGGGGCGCCAGAGACTAAGTCTCTGAGCGAGAAAAAATAATTCATTTCTTTTTTCTTCTCTTCGGTTTCAAATGCTTCTTAACAAACTGATCAAACTTTTCTACTTCTTGTTTATTACTAAAAAATAATTGATGTCTCTTCCCTTTATGCGTAAGCACGTATCCTCCTAAAAATAACTGATCTAACTTATGGAGTTTAATATCTTTCAAAGCGACTTTTTCTTTTTTAACTCTACTTTTTGTTTTTCTGGTTATTTGAAGATGCGTACTATTCAAAAAATACTTTTCTTCCACCGCTCTAAACTTCTGCACAATCGCTGAGATTAACACATACACTCCCAAAAACAAAATAGTTGCTAAAATTGCATAAAACCAACTTCCCGCTTGCTGAAAAGAGATTAAAAAAATAACTACTGCTAATAGAGCAATAAAAGTTTTCTCCAATCTTAACAGAGAAAATTCTTTCTGTGGAAATATCCAAGATAATTCTCCTGCCATTTTAGTACCCCGCCTCGTTTGCTGGCGCTTTTGTCATACTAATCAAAGAAGCAACAAACATTGCCGCAAACACTAGCATGAACGCAATCGCATACCTCTGACTTTGTGGATAAACCCAATAAGCAGAAATTAAGAATCCTAATATCGCTGTGACCATAAAACTGCCTTTTAATGGCGCTGCTTTCCATTTCCCAGCCACTTTTTTCGAAGAAGATTTTCGTTTTACTCTTTTCTTTTTAACCATCCTAATCACCTCTTTAGTACAATAATATTTGTTAGTAAGAAACTTTAGTTTAAAAACTTATCCACTACTTTTTTCGCTTGTTTTCTTTTCTGAGCATGTTCTTTCAAGAAAATAGTTAATTTATCAATCGTAATTTGTTTTAATTCCCCGCTTAATAACTTGCCTTTCTTATAATCATCATAAATTTTCTCTAATTTTTTGTCATCTGGTTCTAAACCATACTTCAACATTTGAAAAGCAACATCAATCTCTGGATTGCCTCCTTTCTTGCGGTGTTCTTCTATTGTCGGCTGCCCGCCAGAAAAAGCATATTTTTTAATTTTATTTGCCGCTTCTTCAGGAGTATCTGTAAGAGCGATGTAAGACGTTGGTTCAGAAGATGACATTTTCTCTCCTTTTAATCCGGGCATGAATTTATGATAAGTTGAACTAAGCTGTTTAAACTTAAACGATTTAATTCTTTGCGAAACATCTCGCGCTAACCTTAAATGAGGATCTTGGTCTGCTCCTACTGGAACTACTATTGGTAATGGCTTTCCTTCAAACTCTTTTAATTGTGGGTGTAACATGTCTGCTGCTTGCAATAAAGCTGAGGCCATTTTTCCTGGTTCTAAAGCTCCGTAAATACTTCTAAATTCATTAAAAGTAGCATGTCTTGCTAACATGTTCGCTAAACTATAATAGGCATTAGCTTTCTGACCATCTTTAGAACGTTGAGATTGAAAATAAAAATCACATTTTTTCAAATCTAATCCTAAAGCAACGTAATTAGTCAGGTATTCTTTAATTGCCGTCTCTCTCAATTCTTTTAAATTAGGATTACGTGAATTATAAGCTTCCAGGTCCGCTACAGTTAAGTAAATCTTCGCACCCAATTTTTGGTAAAAGATTATTTGCTCTGCAACCATCTTATGACCAAGATGAAATTTTCCTGAAGGCATTAACCCAGTCATCATCACGAAAGGCTTTTTCTTTTCAATCGCTTCCACAATTTGCTTGAAATCTCGATGAGCAAAAATGATTCCTCTTCTGAACAAAACATTTTTCTGAAAAACATCTGGTAGATGTTTTAATGGCTGCAGACCAAACTGCTTCATTAATTTATCATAATCAATCTTACCTTTTACTTCCCATGGGGTGACTTTGCTTACCATCACAATAACTATTCTTTACTATCTTTTAAATATTCTCTTTTTTAGAAATCTTTTTATACTCCTTTAGTTTAATCTTAAGCATGAACTTAGAACAAGAGTTGTGTAAAAACGAGATCCTTCTTTCCGTTTTTTCACAGGATTATTATAATGCTTCTTTACTAGGGGTTGTTAAAGAATTAAAACATAAAAAAATTTGTTATGTTACTTTAAACAAAACCTCTGCTGGCTTAGAAAAATATTTTCATTTTCATCAAGTTAATACTAATAATCTTTTTTTTATCGATGCTGTTTCCAAAAGCGTAACTAACAGTCCTCATCAGGATAATGTTTTGTTAATCTCTTCTCCTGCCGCTTTAACTGAATTAAGCATCGCGATTACTGAAGCTTTAAAACTCGGCGTGTTTGATCTAGTTTTATTCGATTCTCTTTCCACTTTAAATATTTACAGTTTAAAAGGCAGAGCAACAGAAAAGTTTACTTACCAATTAATCAATAAAATTAAATCTAAACAAAAGCAAGGTATTTTTACTTGTTTAGAGGGTGATTTAGAAACAAGTTTGGTTAAGAATTCTTTCATGTATGTGGATAAAGTTCTTCATCCCAGTTTTTTTACTGCTTATCGTAATAAGAAAAGAAAGAATTTAGCTTTGGCAGCAATTTCTGCTTTATTATTGTTGATGGCCGTTCCAGTTTTTTTCACTTCCAGCAGTTTAACTGGTATGGTAACTTTAAATACACTTGATTCTAGCAGAAATTTACTTTATTTGGGTGGATTTTTTTCTTTTGTGGTTATTTTCTTTATCATCGGTGCTACTGTCTACAAAAAAATCTCCTTACGTCTAATCTCGGATGAGGATTTGAAGAACATTAAACCAGGCAAATCAGAAGCAGACAAAATCAGAAAATCGTTTCGCAATAAAATCTTAAGTTGGTTTAAGAAGACACATCAAGCTGAGGTGTAATTTCTTGTAGACAACACTCATCACTCCCTTCAAATTCTCAATATCTTCTCGATTATACTCAATCAATAAATCCAAGTACTCTTGATCTCCAGAAGCGTGAAAAGCTTTCCACAACGAAACTGGATTACCTTTTAAATGCGGAGGCCTTTTCAACCCTAATTCCTCCTCAACTATTTTCAACCCTCCTTTTAACCCCAAATTTACACATAATGGTTTCAAATCAAGATGGGGCATTTTATTTTCAATTCCAAATTGTTTTCTTAATTTAGGCAAATCAAAAGAACCACCATTAAATGTAATCAATAATTTATATTTACTCAACTCCTTCTCAATCATTACCTTTGACAAGTTAACTCCTTTAACAAAAAAATTAGAATGATAATAATCTGAAATTCCTACTAAAACCACTTTACCATAAGAATCAACCTCAACATCCAAATAGCCACATTCTTCTTTAAAATAATCATACAATCGCCATATCTCTACTTGAGGCATTTTTCCAACAAAATAAGCCGAATCTTCATTCAATAAAGCTTCCTGCGCCTCTTTTACCTTTCGATTATAATAAAACTTCTTCTCCATAGAAATCCCTTTAACATTCTTAGCCTGCAAAAAATTATGCCAATCTTTTATTCCTTGCTTCCAAATACTCTTCTCTTTCCTTTTCCCTACTTTTTCTAAAAAAATAAAAGAATTTTTAATCATCTTCCTTCCTAAATCATAACTTTTATATACTTTTCTCCACTTAAAAACCCAATTAACATTGGGGGTTTTTCAAAATGGTCTTTGGCTTGGCGATTGCGCCATCAATTGTAATTTTAATCTTATTATTCCTCTTAGCAGGAATGAAGGTTGTTAAAGAATATGAACGGGGAGTAAGATTTACCTTAGGAAAATATAAAGGAATGATGAAGCCTGGTTTACGTTTAGTCATTCCAGTTATTCAATCATGGGAAAGGGTCGATTTAAGAGTTAAAGCAGTTGATGTTCCTGATCAAGATTGTATCACTAAAGATAATGTCTCGGTTAAGGTTAATGCAGTGTTATATTTTAAAGTTTCCGAAGCTGAAAAAGCGATAATTCAGGTTGAAAATTATTTTTATGCGACCTCTCAACTATCACAAACTACGATGCGAGATGTTGTCGGAGAAGTCACTTTAGATGAATTATTAAAAGAAAGAGATCGAGTCTCTCACCGTATTCAACAGATTGTTGACAAAGCTACTGATCCTTGGGGAGTTAAGGTAGATTCCGTCGAGCTTAAACATATTGAATTGCCAGATGATATGAAAAGAACCATGGCTAAGGAAGCAGAAGCAGAAAGGGAGAAAAGAGCTGTCATCATTACTGCTGAAGGCGAAGTCCTGGCTGCTAAAAATATGTCTAAAGCTGCTGAGATGCTTTCTAAAGTGCCCGGTGCTTTACATCTAAGAACTTTGCAAAGTATTAACGACATTTCTTCAGATCAAAGTAATACAATTGTTTTTGCTGTTCCTTTAGATATTCTGAAAGCTTTCGAGGGATTTGGTAATATGAACCAGAAAAAATAATTTTTTTATTTTTTATTATGCTATCAAAACTTAAACAAGATCTGCAGAACTTAACCAATCCGCACCAAGCTAAATTACTGCAAGGTTTCTTTAAAACCGGCCCTGGACAATACGGAGAAGGAGATATTTTCTTAGGAATTAAAGTGCCAGTTCAAAGAACAGTAGCTAAAAAGTACAAAGAGCTACTCTTAAAAGACCTGCAAACTTTACTCAACAGCAAAATTCATGAGGAACGTTTAATCTCTTTATTCATTTTAATCGACCAATACAATAAATCAGATCATAAAAAAGAAATTGTTGACTTCTACTTAAAAAATACTAAAAACATTAATAATTGGGATTTAGTTGATCTTTCCGCTCCAAAAATCCTTGGCAATTACTTATTAAACAATGACCGAAAAATTCTATACTGGCTTGCTCAATCCACTAACTTATGGGAAAAAAGAATTTCCGTCTTAGCAACTTTCGCTTTCATCAAAAACAACCAATTCCAAGACTCTCTAAAAATATCACAAATTCTCCTCAACGACTCCCACGATTTAATTCATAAAGCTGTTGGTTGGATGTTAAGAGAAATCGGGAAAAAAGACCAAACAGTGGAAGAAAAATTCCTTAAACAACATTACAAAAAGATGCCCAGAACCATGTTAAGATATGCCATTGAAAAATTTGATGAACCCTTAAGAAAACAATATCTACATTCACAAATCTAAAACTACTTTCTTACTTCCCGCAAGGAAAGCTCAAAGTGATATTATCACTTTTTTGTTCTTTAAATCAACTTTTGAAATCTTCTTTTCTTTCTTCAACTCCTCAGCAACTTCTGACCACTCCTTTCCCTTGCGCAACTCTTTCACAATATCTAATAATTTTTGTAAAGGCGTATATTTCTCATAAATCAACTCGCCTTTTTTGGTATTCAATTCTATTCTTTCTTCTTGCTTCTTAATTGCTTCTTCCTGCTGATTAACTCTCCCTATTAATGTTCCAATTCTTCTTTCATATGGAGAAACAACAATAAATGGATTTAAAGTATTGATCGCTTCATTGTAAGTTTTTGTTTTCTTCTTCTCTTTCTTCTCCAACAAAGCAAACGGGGTAATCTCTTCTTCATAAATAAATCCAGCAGGCTCCTCAATCAACTTTTTAATTTTCTTAATACTCTTAATAATCACTGCTGGTGTTTTAGCATCTACTTCTTGTGGTAGGCAATTTTTATCCACTTCGGCTAACTTACAAACCTCTTCCGCGTATAATCCTCCTAGTCCTGCTTCTGTTGCTAAAGAAGTTGCTAGGTTCTTCTTCTCACTCTTTTGCAAAATACTTTCCAATTCCTTCTCACTTAATTCTTTCCAATTTACTCTCACTGCTGGAAAAACATATTTCTCTTTTGCTTGCACAATTCTTTCTTTCCAGATCTGTCTTTCTAACAAGCCAATAATATTATACTCTTCATCAACCAAGATAATGTTTCCTTTCGAATACAATTCAATAATCAAATAATATTTCTCCTTCTTTTCTAATTCAAAAACAACAATTCTCTCAGCATCTTTTTGATAAAAGTTTTTAATAAAAGCATTACTCAAATACTTCCGCAATTGCATACAAAATCCCGAAGGCCGTAAAGGCGCATCTTTTTTAGAAGTCAAGCAAAGAAATTTTCCCGGAATAATCTTCAAATACTGCTTTCCTTCTCCTGGAGCATGTAATTGTAAGATTAACTCTTTTTTCTCTTGATGATAAATCTGTGATATCTTGCCTTTTACTAGGAACTGTAGTTCATTCATTACTGCTGTTAATTCTAACGAGGTTAATCCTTTCTTCATAGAACGGTAAAATCTCTTCTCTTAAATATACTTTTCTAAAATTTCATTATGGATATAATCCATAAAGTGGAGTCGTTTGAGGTGTTTGAGCATACATAAAATGTTTTCCTTCGCCTAAAGTGTCCAAAATCTGGTCAATTTCCATATCAGAGGGTCCAGGGAATGGTTGTTGAAATGGGTCAATTATTGGTGTATCTTGAAGAGAAGTTTCTAGTGCTTGAGATCTGCCACGATACAATTGTGCAGTAGCAGCCATCTTACCTAATCCAATAAGTTCATCAACAGAAACTTGAGTTACTCTATCTTCAACGCCAGGCAAAGAATATTTTGCTGTTAATTGCGGATCAACAAAAGCTTCTCTTCTTTTTTGATAAACACTTACTTCTTCCAATACTTGCCCTGGAATAGCATAATCGCCAGTTGTCATATCGTGTTCATCCAATTCCATTTGCGGAGTTAAGTCCATAATTGGTTCTTGAGCCCCTAGATAATCTTTAGCCATTCTTATTATTTCTACGGATACTCTAGTTTTTGGGGCGCAAAGGAATTTATCGCCTCTGGCAAGAGCATATCTATGTGGTCTAAACCTACTCGCTTCCATTCCTAATTGTGTATCCATTGTCATTTTTATTATCTCCCCATCACTCCCTTATTATATCTCATAGTAGATAATATATATGATACCTCTGAATAAAAACCTAGCATTTTTCGTAAAATTTATAAACAATGGGAGAATTAAGCAACTAATATGCGTGTTTTAGCCCAAAACGAACAAAAAGTGAAGTTAGACGTCATTAATCAGAAATTACTTTATTTATTAGCCCAAAATGCTCGTTATTCTTACTCCACTTTAGCAAAACAAGTTAAACTATCCCGGGAAGCAGTTAAACAACGAATGCAACGTTTACAGGAAAAACAAGTAATTCTCGGTTTTCAAACTTTGATTGATCCGCAAAAGCTTGGTTTAGCTTCATTTCATCTCTTTATGCAGCTAAATAATCCTCAACAAGCTGAAGAGATCTCCACTAAATTAACTGCTGATGGGGATATTAACGCTTTAATTCAATATCAAGGCAGATTTGACTTTGAAGTAGCTTATTTGTTGAAAGATTTACCAAGCTTAAACCAAAAGATAACAGAGCTTAAAGACATCCGTAATTATGAACTTTGTTTTCTTTTAAAGACAATTATTTCAAAAACTTATCCTCAGTGTATGTATGATTTTAAAATTCCCGGATTTAAAGTAAGTAAGGATGGTTCATTCCAGAGCCATTTTTCTAAAGCAAAAGGTGAAAAGATTAAACTTGATCAACACGATTTAAAACTTTTACAGCTCTTGTGTCAAGATGCCCGCATGAGCACTGTTAATCTTGCTTCTAAACTTAAATTAAGTGTTGATACGGTTATTTACCGCATAAAAAAACTTATCTCTGCCCAAATTATCCAAGAATTCCGTCCAACGATTAATTATGCCGCCCTTGGCTATAGTGTTTATGCTTTATTCTTCCGCTTTAAGAATCTCACAAAAGAAAAAGAAGCTAAATTCAAGCAATATATTCAACAACACCGGAATTTTCTTTGGTCGGTCCAGTGTTTGGGCCCTTTTAACAATATTTCTTACATTATTGTTAAGGACACTTTTGATTTTCATAAAGTAGTTAATCAGTTTAGGGAAGAGTTTCACGACGTACTAGATTCTTATGAAAGTCTGCTTAGTTTCGCCGAGTATAAATATACTTATTTTCCTGAAAGAATTCTAAATAAGAAATAAGGGCCAGGAGGGACTCGAATTCGAGATCAATTGGAAATCCAATCAATTCCCTCGATCCGCTCCTCTGCAGGGAGCTGCATTAGCCGCTTTGCCACTGACCCTTAATGCATAAAGAAGCTTTTTTCGCTTCTCAGGGTGATCAAAACCAACATACTTTAAAAAGTTTCTGAATGAGGATTTTTCAATGTCGATATGTACATTATAACTTATACTCCCATCCTTTCTTATATTTAACTTATAACATCTGACAGGAGAAGATTTAATTTTAAATTCTTTTAGCATCGATCTAATTTGTTCAAAATATTTTATTCCAGAATCGAGAATCTCTTTATTTTTAGCCATTCTCAAGCTCATTCTCCATCTTTTATTCTTTATGCAGAAGATACTGCCTTCGGCATCATATAATCCTTTAAGATAAGCTATTTTGAGATTGGGATTGCCCTTAAATATCCAGTTAGGTACTTCAAATGGATTATTTGTTTTGTTTCCAACAGGGGTTCCAATATCTCTCAGAAATATACTTATCGGTTTAGATATGAAAAAGATTTTATATCTTTTTATTGGATTTGGGTTTTTTCCGACAGGTCTTTGATCTAAGTACAATTTGCCCTTAATATTAAATAATTCGATGAATTTTCTTTCTACAGATTTAATCTCTGATATACTTTTCGAGTAAAATGAAGCAATATGTCTGTGGCCTTGAATTTGTAAATGCCCGTCACTTGTTAAATCGGCAACAAGTCTTGCTAGTTTTGGATTGGTTAGTAAATGTTTATACATTTTTATCACCTCTTTGTTTTTCATCCTCTTAAAACAAAGAGTTATTAGAAAAAGAGCGAGTCTAGCGGAACTCACAAAAAACTTTTCTTCCATGGGAAAAAAGTTTTTGTTAAGAGTTTTGCGTCAGCTCTTTTTCATTTATTCTTGGAAATTTCTTAGTATATAAATTCTATCCGCACTTGTCCAGTGGGGAGTGGCTTAGAAAATAAGTGGACCCGGAGGGATTCGAATTCGTGAAGATTTAGTTATCTAAACCTTTCCCACGATCCCCGGCTTAGAAGGCTTACACGAAAAGATATTCTCGGTGCCCTATCCAGGCTAGGCTACGGGTCCAATAGTATGCTAAAACAGCAAATAACTTTTAAACGTTTCGTCACAGAAATAATTATATAGTTCTAAACAGTTCAAAAAATATGGTTGATCAATACAAAACAAAATTAGAAGAAAGAGTTGGCCCAATAGATATTGTCCCTAATAGTCCTTTAGCTGATTTTGAAACAGAGGTACATGCCCGTCCTGGCGGAATAGATTATGAAGCCTATCTTGCTGAGAATGGTAGCACTGCTGAGGATCCTGGGGAAATAGAAAGAAGAAGTATACAACAATTTGAGAAAACTTTGGCCAAAATCCGTTAACAATGTCCAATCTTATCTTTTATGAGGATAAAAAAGTACCTGCACAAGGTCTTAATCATCAAAATAAAATAGACGAAAATAAACTCAAATCATACTTTTCATTCGACGATTATGAAAATCTAAACCTTTTAGATAATTTACCTAAATTCAATCACCAAAATCCTACCTTACTCTATCCTGGGTGTGGTGTTGATATCTTCTTTCCTTTAATTTATCTCGAAAAACTCTTTCCCAAAGTCAAACAAGCGTATTTCATTTTCAACGATCTAGATTTAACTTTAGGCATGATTAAAACATGTTTAGATGATGTGGGAATATCTTTTTCAGAAGAGAACAACAGAATCAATTTCTATTGGAAAAATATTTTAATCAACTTAGAATTCATTTATGGAAATATCATCGAAATTCTTTCTAAAATCAACTCTTTTGACATCTATTTCGAACGCGCCTTCAGAATTATGAAAGATGCTCTTCCTCATTATGAAAACATTATTTTCAGTAAATTAAATCAAAGCGGCCTTCTCATTAGTGATTCTGGTTTTCAAGAACAAAAATTAAAAAAAATCAATGTCTCTCAAGACTTGAGTCTTTACGAAGAAATGATTATCGGAATTAAATAACTACTCATTAGTAATTAAAAACAGAAAGATTTATAAATACTTCTAGTTTTGAGATGATATGGTTGCAAATAAGATACTCGAACAGAACGTTATGAATTCGTTTGCTTTAGCTAAAGGTGATGTGAAAAATCTTTATGCACATATCAAATTTGTTTTA
This sequence comes from Nanobdellota archaeon, assembly GCA_018812355.1. Lineage (GTDB taxonomy): Archaea > Nanobdellota > Nanobdellia > Woesearchaeales > GW2011-AR9 > JAHJDQ01. Next base: position 13,569 of record JAHJDQ010000171.1, read on the forward strand.
GGACAAATTGATCGATTAAAACAAGAAAATTCTTATTTATCACAAAAAATAATCGAATTAACCAGTACTCCTAAAAAAACAATTAAAAAATATGTTGCTTCTAAAAACGCACAAAAATTACACAGTCCAGGTTGTGTCTTTGCAAAAAATATTAAACAAAAAAATAAAATTATTTTCGATAATAAAACTAGTGGCTTAAACCAAGGCTTAAAACTTTGCCAATGTTTAGCTTATTGATAGAATATTCTTCTAAAATTAAACAAAGCTAATCCTAAAAGAATAATTAAAGAACATTAACCCTTTTACCTTCATAAGGGCATTTACCTCGACAATGAGTTAAGCCTTGCGACTTGTATTTTGGAAAACCGTCCGGAAAAATTGTTGCCACAGTTTGAAATCTTTTTTTCAACTTTTTTGCTGCCACAAAATTTGCTCCAGAGGAGATTCCTACGCAATAGCCGTGCTGCTTTTCTAAAAGATGCGCCGCTGCCTTTGCTTCTTGACTAGAAACACAAATAACTTCATCAATTAACGAATTTATTCCGTTATGACCATCACTAGCAATCTTTGGTATAAAACCATCACCAATCCCTGGAATGTTATGTACTCCCGGTTTTCCTCCCGACATTACTGCTGATTCTGAAGGTTCCACTGCAACTATCCAAACCTGAGGATAAACTTCTTTCAACGCTTTCGCCACTCCAATGAGTGTTCCTCCCGTACCCACGCCAGCAACAAAAGCATCAATTTTAGCAGAGCATTGCTTTAAAATTTCCTGTCCAGTAGTTTTTTGATGACACTCAACATTTAAAGGATTAGAAAATTGATCAGGATTAAAATAATTATTTTCTTGAGCTAACTTATTACGAATCTGCGCTGCTTCCGCAAAACTTCCTTCCGCAGAACAAAGAATTAATTCTGTTCCTAAACTTTGAATGATTTTTTTTCTTTCTTCAGTCATATTTTCCGGCATGACAATCTTAACTGGATATCCTTTCTCTCTGGCATAATAACTAAATGCAATTCCTGTATTACCAGAAGTAGCTTCAATAATGGTTGTTCCAGGTTTCAAGAGTTCTTTTTTCTCACTCTCTTCAATAATGTATTTAGCAAGACGATCTTTAACACTTCCACAAGGATTAACACACTCTAGTTTTGCCAGAACTCCCTCAATTTCTATCAAAGGAGTATTCCCTGGAGAAATCATTTTATCGTTACTTTCTCAACAATAACATCTTCTAATGGTTTGTCTTGACTATCTTTAGCAACTTTAGCTATCTTCTCAACAATATTCATTCCAGAAACAACCTTCCCAAACACAGGATGTTTATCATCAAGAAAATTATTATTAACTACATTAATGAAGAATTGACTCCCTCCTGTATTAGGACCAGCATTAGCCATCGCAATGGTTCCTTTTACATTCCCCACTTCTCCAAATTCATCCTTAATTTTATAACCAGGATCACCTGTGCCCCACATTGACTTTTTAGATTCTTCCTTTGACAATGGATCTCCTCCTTGAATCATAAACCCTGCGATGACACGATGAAATTTTGTTCCATCGTAAAAACCTTCTTTGGCTAACTTAATAAAATTTTCAGTAGTAATTGGCATTTCCTCGGTAAATAACTCTATTTCAAACTCTCCCATACTAGTTTCAAAAACTGCTTTATTCATTGTTGAACCTCCACATGATACTAAAAAAACCGTTAAAAATAAAACACTTATCAATTTTACTAATTTCATTGTATTTCTTTCCCTTTGACTAAATCAGCTTTATTATCTTCCTCATTAACATTGAATTCTAAAGCAATAAAATCTGTTAAAGCTTTAACAACATGATAAACATAGGGAGGAATTTCAAAACGAGTGTTTTCTTCAATAATTACGGTTTTGGATTCTTTTGTTTTAAGGTCTTCCACATAAACTTCAATTTTCCCTGAAAGAAGAACGAATACTTCGGGATTTTTAGATTTAGTTTTTCCAATGTGATAATGTTCTCCACTAATACTGCCTTTATTTCTTTTAAGAATTGAAATTGTCGGTCTTCCTTCGTTGTTTACAGTAAATGATTCCCCCTCTTCTGATTGATGATATGATTTGATTTTTTCTATTTTGATCATGGTAACCAACTTTTTTGATTTTTTAATTTCTTTGGCAAGTAATCAGTAATCACAAAATTCAATCCGTACTTTGCTAAAGCTTGCTGCTCTGCCCTAACTTTCATCTTCGCCATCTGTTGCAACGCTTTCTGCCACTCTTTATGATGTTTAATGAACGGATCATTCTTAATCAAATCTTTAATTTTTTTAAGATCAACTTCTTTTAATGGGTGCGAAGGCAGTTTATAATCGACAATATCTTGTGG